>NZ_RZPH01000356.1:0-5382 GCF_004022825.1 Mesorhizobium sp. M7A.F.Ca.CA.004.04.2.1 | reverse complement strand
ATGGAAGACGGAAGGCTGAAGCTGTTTGGCCAGGAAATCCATCGGCTGGGCCGTCCCTGGCTGGAAAGCCGCCATGTCGAAGTGTTGGCCAGGCTCGCCGCCCGCAACGGCCGGCTGGTGCCACCCGGCGAGTTCATTCCGGTGGCCGAGCGGTTCGGCATCGCGTCGCGGCTCGACCGCTGGATCATCCGCACCGCGCTGTCGCGGCATGGTGCCGCCTTGCGTTCGGGGGCGTTGACGCTTGGCTTCAATCTGTCGGCGCAGACGCTGAGCGACCCGCAGCTTTGGGACTTCGTGGACAACGTCATAGAAGAAACCGGGGCGCCGCATTCGGGCATCGGCTTCGAGATCACCGAAACCGCCGCCGTCACCAATTTCGACGCCGCCGAACAGTTTGTGCGCAAGGCGCGCGAGCGGCGCTGCCGGGTCAGCCTCGATGATTTCGGCGCCGGTATGAGCTCGTTCGAATATCTCCGGCGGTTCCCCGTCGACACGATCAAGATCGACGGTTCCTTCATCGAACACATCACGCAAAGCCGTTTCGACCGCGAGATCGTGCTGGCCATCACCAGCATCGCCCGCAGCCTCGGCTGTGACGTGGTCGGCGAGAAGATCGAACAGCAGGACACGCTGGCCATGTTGAGCGACATGGGCGTCGCCTTCGGCCAGGGATTTTTGCTGCACCGGCCAGAGCCGCTGGAACGAATTGTCGCGCGTGCGACCAAGGGAGCGACGGCCCGCAAGGCATCGTGATCCGGGTGCGGCGAGTTTCAGGCCAGGCCGAACTGACCTGAAACTCGCCGCATTCTATCCGGTTCGCCGCGCCGTCGATTGCGGAAACTCCAGCACTCCAGCCTCGGGTCGCCTGTGCTGCGCTTCCGTCACCGCTTCGATCAACAGATCGAGCGCTTCACAGGCCGCGCGACTCGTCTCGTCGTTGCCTTGCAGATAATGATAGGCTCGTTCGAGGTGGATGCGGGCGGCTGAAAAATCGCTGGTCAATGGTCCCTCCATGATCCCGCCCTAGAAGACCTTGCCGGAGACGAGGGAACGCCGGGTAAATATCCACAAGCGGCTTTTATTCAAATGCCGCCGAATGTTGCGGGGAGGCGCGCGGCGTTGATGCTGCCAATCTCCCCCCGTGGGGGAGATGTCCGGCAGGATAAAGGGGGGCGCTGTCCTGCCGACCTGAACAATCAGATTTTCGATCTGTTTCGCAGCCTGCACGCTTGATGAGATTGAAGATCTCCCCCACACGGGGGAGATTGGCGGCTTCACCGCCGCGTGATTAGACTGTCAACTTCCTGCGCAAGGTGAGACCGATGATCGTCCAGGCCTGCATCAACGGCGCGCGCGTGCGCGATTTCCACCCGAAGCTGCCGCTGACTGCCGAGGCAATGGCCAGCGATGCGGCAGCCTGCGTCGCCGCTGGAGCGGCCGAACTGCACATCCATCCGCGCGGCACTGACGGGCGCGAAAGCCTGGCAGCCGTCGACGCCACCGTGCTGGCGGTGCGCCGGACCTGCCCGGGAACACTGGTCGGCGTGTCGACCGGCGCCTGGATCGAGAACGACGTCGAGCGGACCCGCACGGCGATCGCCGGCTGGCGAGACCTGCCCGACTATGCTTCGGTCAACCTGTCCGAACCGGATGCGCCCGCCGTGATGGAACTGCTGCGCCAGCGTGGTGTCGGCATCGAGGCGGGGCTTGCCGTCGTCGCCGATGCCGAGCGCTTCGTAGCGCTTCCCGGCCACGACCAGGTGCTGCGCATTCTGATCGAGATCGACATCCCGGACCTGTCCGCTGCACTCGACGAAGCGCATGGCATCGTCGCCGTGCTCGAGCGCGCCGGGGTACGGCGGCCGATCCTGCTGCATGGCGTCGATGCAACTGTCTGGCCCTTCGTCAAGGTTGCGCATCGCAAGCGCTGGTCGACACGGGTCGGTCTGGAAGACGGCAATACGCTCGCCGATGGAACTGTGGCGAAGGACAACGCGGCGATCATCGCTGCCGCCGTGGCGATCTTTCGCGGCTAGTTTTCCAGAATGATCCTGATCGCCTTATCGACCACCGGATGGAGGCCACTGGCCTGGAAGGACAGCCGGTTGCCGGAGCCGACATTGCTGGTCATGGCGATGGTCAGGCCGGACAGCGGGTCGTGCAGCATCACGGCGACGTAGCCGGGGATGCTGCCCTGGTGGCCGTAGAAGGCGCGATCGGCGTAGGCGCTCTGGAACATGCCGGCGCCGGTCTCGCGCATGCGTGTGCCAGGGAAACTTGCCGGCACGCGGTGTTCGAACATCTCGGCGAAGAACGGCGGCGACAGCAGCTTTCCGGAAAAGAGACCACGCATGAAGCTCACCATATCGGACGGCGTCGACACCATGTCGCCGCAGCCATAAGCGGCGCCGAACGGGAAGGAATCGGAGGAATCCTGCAAGTCGTCGGAGTAGGGCAGCACGCCATCCATGCGCCACATCTCGCCGCCCGAGGCGATGTCGGTGGGCGCATTCGCTGGCGGCGGGGGGCGGTGGTAGTAACCACGCACCATCGACTTTTCCGGAAAGGCTTCGGTGGCCGGCGACCAGGTGTTTGTCAGGCCGAGCGGGTGCAGCACCGCGCTTCTGACATAACCGCCCAGCGACTGGCCGGAGACAGCCTCGATCACCATGCCGGCCAGAACATAGCCGGTGTTGTTGTAGACGGCGGGCCCGCCCGGCGCCTTCTGCTTGTCGGAAACGAAGGCTATGTCGACCAGCTGTTGCGGCGTCCATTGCCGGCTCGGATCCATCGGAATGTAATATTCGAACTCGGGCAGGCCACTGCGGTGGTTGATCAGCTGGCGCACCGAAATGTCTTCTGCTCCCGGGAGGTCGGGAAACCAGGAGGCGATCGGCGCGCCGAGGTCGAGCTTGCCGTCCTGAGCGAGCTTGACCAATGCGGCGGCGACGAAGGTTTTGGTGCAACTGCCGATCTTGAACAGGCGGTCGGGCGAGACGGCAATGCCATGCTCCCGGTCGGCGAGGCCGGCAGTGAGGGCGGTTGGTGCGGCGCCTGTGGAGTAGGCGAGCGAGGCGCCTACCGCGCCATCGGTGAGATAGGTCTTGAGGAGGGCGTTCAGGTCTTCACGCATGGATTCTGCTTTCGCCGCCAAATTGCTGGTTTCATAGGTGTCGGTGCGTCCCCGGGCCGAGCCCGAGGGCAGGGTCGCCAAGCTTCACTCCGCCATATCGACGGCGGCAAAGTTCTGCCGGCCGAAGGGGTCGAGCACGTAGTTGAGCACGCTCTTGCGGATCGGGATCGCCACCACCGAATGGGCGATCGGCGCCACCGGCACCTCGACCTTCAGGATCGCTTGCGCCCTGGCGTAGATGTCGGCGCGCTGTTTCGGATCGGCGGCGACGCGACCGTCCTGCAGCAGCTTCTCGAAGGCCGGATCGCACCAGCGCGAGCGGTTGGAGCCGCCCTTCACGCCGTCGCAGGACAGCAGGTAGCTCAGCATGTTGTCGGGGTCGCCATTGTCGCTGCTGCCGCCGAGCAGATAGGCGTCCTGTTCGCCCGCCGCGGTGCGCTTGAGATATTCGCCCCATTCAAAGCTGACGATCTCGGCCTTGACGCCGACTTTCGCCCAGTCGGCCTGGATCATCTCGGCCATGCGCTTGGCATTGGGATTGTAGGGCCGCGATACCGGCATCGCCCACAGGCTGATTTTCAGGTCGCTCTCGTGGCCGGCTTCCTTCAGCAGCGCCTTCGCGCCATCCGGGTCATAGTCGATGCCGGCGTCGGTGACGGCCCCGATCTGCGCCGGCGGCACGACGCTGCCGGCGACCGTGCCGGCGCCGGCATAGACGGCGTCGACGATCGCCTTGCGGTCGACGGCCTTGGCCAGCGCCATGCGCACGCGCACATCGCCGAGCGGCTGGTGTTCGACATTGAAGCCGAGGATGCCGATGTTCTGACCCTTGAGGTCGAGCACGGTGATGTCGGGATCGGTGCGCAAATCGGCGACGGCGCTTGGCGGGGGCGGGGCGGCGACCTGGCACTCATTGGCCTTGAGACGCTCGACGCGCGTGGTCGGTTCGGGCGTAACGGCGAACACCAGAGTGTCGATCTTCGGCGGGCCGCGCCAATAATCCTTGTTGGCGGCGTAGCGGATCTGGCTGTCGGGGACATAGGCCTGCAGCACGAACGGGCCGGTGCCGACGGGCTCGCTATCGATCAGTTCCGGCGTGCCGGCGGTGACCATCTTTTCGGTCTGCTCCAACGACAGGATAGAGAGATAGTCGAGCGCAATGCCGGGCAGGAAGGTGACGTTGGCCGCCGTCAGCGTGAAGCGCACGGTGTGGTCGTCGACCTTGTCGATCTTGTCGATCAGCGAGCCCATGCCCAGTGCGTTGAAGTACTCGTAAGCGCCGCCGCCGAACTTGTGGTAGGGATTGCTGGCGTCGCGCTGGCGGTTGAAGGTGTACAGCACGTCGTCGGCATTGAACTCGCGCGACGGTGTAAAGTGGTCGTTCGACTGGAATTTCACGCCGTGGCGTAGGTGGAACGTGTAGATCTTGCCGTCGGCTGAGACCTCCCAGCTTTCGGCCAGCGCCGGCCCGACCTCGGTGGTGCCAGGCTTGAACTCGACCAGCCGGTTGAAGATCGTCTTGGCGGCGGCATCCATGGTGGAGTCCGCCGTGCCGATCGCCGGGTTGAAGGTTTCGGGATTGGCTTCCGAGCAATAGACCAGGGTTTTGGCGTAGGCCTGTCCGCCAAGAAGGACGGACGAGGCCAGCAAGGACGAGCTAAGGACTGCGCGCAGAACGGATTTCATCGCAAACGCTCCTGATGACACTTTACGGGTTGAGGGAAGGGCAGGCCGGTGAAGTTCATGGCGTCGCCGCCGGGGTGATGAAACGGTCGGGCGCAAGCGCGGCGGAGGTGATACCGCGTGCCGTGAGATCGTCCGGCAGCGGCTGGCCGCGCAGCAGCGCCGCACCCAGCCGCGCCAGCGTCAGCGACACCTGGAAGCCGTAGCCGCCCTGGCCGCCGAGCCAGAAGAAGCCGGGCAGGCGCGGGTCGAAACCGATGACCGGCGTGCGGTCGGGCGAAAAGGTGCGCAGGCCCGCCCATGGCGTCGACGGACGGCCGATGCGCAGCGACGTCGCCTGTTCGATGCGGTCGACGGCGATGGCGACGTCGATGTCTTCCGGATAGGCGTCGCAGGGTTCGGAATCGGTCTCGTCGGCCAGCGAGCCGATCAGCCTGCCGGCATCGGGCTTGAAGTAGAATTGTTCATGCAAATCGACCACCAGCGGCCAGGCGCTGATGTCGGTGCCGGCGGGCGGATCGAAAAGGAAGGCGGGGCGGCGCTTCGGCCGGGAGCCGAGACCGGGG
>NZ_RZPH01000355.1:0-5393 GCF_004022825.1 Mesorhizobium sp. M7A.F.Ca.CA.004.04.2.1 | reverse complement strand
GGCAGCGAAATGGTTCGGCCGGCGCTCGAAAATCTCGTGCACCTCGTCGATCGGCAGGCGGGCGCCGGAAAGCGCCGTCGCCCGACCTTCGCGCGCCAATAGCTCGTTTAGGTCGGACAGGCGCTCGGCCTGCTCGCGATAGGCGCGGAACAGTTTTATCACCGCCGCGGACGCGTTGGGCGCGGCCTCGGCAAGCTCGATCAGTTCCTGATCTCCCGGCAACTCGCCGACCAGCAGGGGATCGGTGAACACTTCCTTCAAGGCAGCGACCGACCCCCTCGCCTCGCCCTGCAGCTCGTGCGGATCGACCTTGTAGACGGAGGCCAGTCTGAGGATCAGCTGCACCGTCAGCGGCCGCTGGTTGCGCTCGATCAGATTGAGATAGGAGGGCGAAATGCCAAGACCCTCGGCCATCGCCGTCTGCGTCAGGCCCTTGGCGTTGCGGATGCGGCGGATGCGCGGCCCGGCGAAAATCTTCTGGTCAGCCACGGACTGTCCTTTACAGCATTTACACGAATTTCTGGGCTCGGTCCTTTTACAATAATGACAAATTTACAACGCACCTCTGTCAAACGCAACACAGGTTTTCTCTTATATTCCGTCGGTTTCCCTGATTTTTGTGGCTGATGTCGCGCAGAAATGTAAATCCAGTCATAACCCAACGACCCCAAATTCTTGAAGCCTTGACACAGTTCAGCAATTCCTCGGAGTGACCAATGACTGATTTTTACAACCTCGTGCCATCGGCCCCGGAAGGTCGTTTCGACGGTATCGAACGGCCCTACTCCGCGGCGGATGTGAAGCGTCTGCGCGGTTCGGTGCAGATCCGTCAGAGCCTCGCCGAAATGGGTGCCAACCGGCTGTGGAAGCTCATCCATGAGGAGGACTTCGTCAACGCGCTCGGTGCCATGTCCGGCAATCAGGCGATGCAGCAGGTGCGCGCCGGGCTGAAAGCGATCTACCTGTCGGGCTGGCAGGTTGCCGCCGACGCCAACACGGCTGGCGCGATGTATCCGGACCAGTCGCTCTATCCGGCCAATGCAGCGCCCGAACTGGTCAAGCGCATCAACCGGACGCTGCAGCGCGCCGACCAGATCGAAACGTCCGAAGGCAACGGGCTTTCGGTCGAGACATGGTTCGCGCCAATCGTCGCCGACGCGGAAGCCGGTTTCGGCGGACCGCTCAACGCCTTCGAAATCATGAAGGCCTTCATCGAGGCGGGCGCCGCCGGCGTCCATTATGAGGACCAGTTGGCGTCGGAAAAGAAATGCGGCCATCTCGGCGGCAAGGTGCTGATCCCGACCGCGGCGCACATCCGCAACCTCAACGCCGCGCGCCTGGCGGCGGACGTGATGGGCACGCCGACCCTGGTCGTCGCGCGCACCGATGCGGAAGCCGCCAAGCTGCTCACCTCCGACATCGACGAACGCGACCAGCCTTTCGTCGACTACGACGCCGGCCGCACGGTGGAAGGCTTCTACCATGTCAGGAACGGCATCGAGCCCTGCATCGCCCGCGCCATTGCCTATGCGCCTTACGCGGATCTGATCTGGTGCGAGACCTCGAAGCCGGACCTGACGCAGGCCAGGAAATTCGCCGAGGGCGTGCGCAAGCATCATCCCGACAAGCTGCTCGCCTACAATTGCTCGCCCTCGTTCAACTGGAAGAAGAACCTCGACGACGCGACGATCGCCAGGTTCCAGAAGGAGCTCGGCGCCATGGGCTACAAGTTCCAGTTCATCACGCTCGCCGGCTTTCACCAGCTCAACTACGGCATGTTCGAACTGGCGCGCGGCTACAAGGCGCGGCAGATGGCGGCCTATTCCGAGTTGCAGGAAGCGGAGTTCGCGGCCGAGGCCGATGGCTACACCGCGACCAAACATCAGCGCGAAGTCGGCACCGGTTATTTCGACGCCGTGTCGATGGCGATCACCGGTGGCCAGTCATCGACCACCGCCATGCATGAATCGACAGAGCACGCGCAGTTCAAACCGGCCGCCGAATAGCGAACAGAAGAACTCAGAGGAAACGCCCAACAGGGCTTGGAAGGAGAAGACCAATGGCATCGATAAGCCGTGTCAAGGAACGCGCCGAGGAACAGTCGACGACGATGAACGTCGACCAGCAGGCGACGATCCGCATGCTGGCCAACGACCTGCACCGCCTCAACCAGTCGGTGATGAAGGCGGTCGAGGCGGGCGTCTCGGTGGAGCTCGTGCGCTCGGCACGACATCATGGCGGCGACGGCAACTGGGGCGATCTGCTGATCCCGGTGATCGTCACACAGCAGCGCCACGGCTGACCGGAATCCATGCAACCGGCCCTTCACCTGCGCAGCCCCTGCGCAGGTGAATTTTCTTTTTATGAAACGCACTTGTGGACAGTTGAGTACAGTAGCGTTGCTTGAAATTCACTGCTCCGGCGATGATTTCAGGCACTTTTATTTCAACTTGACATAGGCTCCGATCTCACGCCAATTGCGCTCCGGATTCAACTCTGCATTGAAATAGGGGCGAGCTTCTTGGCCGACTTGTGTGCCCGGTGAATGGCGAAGGCGAGACTCCAAGACATCCGAATCCGGTGACCCGCGGTTCAACCACCGAGGCGGTCCGCGATCCGTCGCAGGTGCTTGTCGTCGGCAAATCGCCAATCAATCGCGTGGTGATTTCAAAGATCGTCGAGCGATCCGGGCTCAAGCCGATTTCCGAATCTCCCGACACGGCGGCAAGGATCTTGCGGTCGCTCATTCCCGGCGCGGTTGTCCTTGACGGCGGCGCCGACAACAAGGACTGCGACAATCTGATGTCCAGCATCGACGCGTTGCGCCGCGCCTCGGGCAAATCGCTGCCACCAGTAATCCTGCTGTCAACCAAGAATGGCACCAGGGAAAGTCTGGGCCTGTCTGGTATCATCGACGTGGTGGTCGCCAAGCCGATCACGCCCGAACGGTTGCAACCGGTGATCGATCGCCTGATTGGCCGCTAGAGCAGCCAGAAAAAGTGCGCGGAGTTTCCGTCCGGGAATCAGAAAACAAACAGCTGGATCCTGTGATCAACCTGCATTCACGATGCTTTCGATCAGTCCGGGCAGTTGTCCGAGATCGGATATCTGGCGGTATCTCGTTTCAGCCACCGGCGCCTCGACATGCTCCAGCACCCAGGTCAGTTCATGCGGCACGTGGACGCCCCAACCGCCGGCCTCGATGGCCGGTACCACATCCGACTTCAGCGAGTTGCCGACCATCATGCTCTTCGCGGCACCATCGCCGTGGCGGCTGAAGATCCTGCTATAGGTGGCAGCATTCTTGTCACTGACGATCTCGACCGCGTCGAACAGATCGCCAAGGCCAGAGCCAGCCAGCTTGCGCTCCTGATCGAAGAGGTCGCCCTTGGTGATCAGCACGAGGCGGAATGCGCCGGCAAGCTTTTCGACCGTCTCGCGGGCATGCGGCAAGGCCTCGATCGGATGGTTCAGCATTTCGCGGCCGGCATCGAGAATCTCCGCTATGACCGAGGCCGGTACGCGGCCTTGCGTGACCTCGATCGCCGTCTCGATCATCGACAGGGTAAATCCCTTGATGCCGAAGCCATAGACGGCGAGGTTGCGCCTTTCGGCCTCCAGCAATCGTGCCGAGATGTGCTCCGCTTCGCCATGGTCGACGAGCATGGCGGCAAAGCGCTTTTCCGTCAGCCGGAAGAACTGCTCGTTCTGCCACAGCGTGTCGTCGGCATCGAATCCGATCGTTGTCAGTTTGCCGTTGGGCCGCATTCAATTTCTCGATTAAGATTTGGGGGCCTCGATTGAAGTGGGACGGCCGAAACTAAGCCGATTGGCGTGATTTTCAACCGCGCCGGCCAATGCCCGACGCGGCTCCCCTTCCCTTCCATAGGAGGGCACGGCTATACTCCACAATCCGCAACCCAATCTGGTGAATGATGCCGCCTGCAAAAAAGGAAGTCCGTCCGTCGAGCCGCGGAGGACGCGCCCGCACGCCTGCCTTCGTGAAAAACCAACGAGGCGTCAAGAACTGGAAGGAAGTCAGCGCCTGGCTGGAGTGGCGCGGCATCGAGGACATCGAGTGCATCACGCCCGATCAGGCAGGCGTTGCGCGTGGCAAGATGATGCCATCGAAGAAATTCACCTCCAACACCTCGCTGGCGCTGCCGTCGGCAGTCTTCATGACGACGATTTCCGGCGGCTACCCCGAGGATGGCAACGGCTTCCATTACCCGGAAGATGACGGCGACCTCAAGCTCATGCCCGACCTGTCGACGCTGACGGTGGTGCCTTGGGAAGAAGACCCGACGGCCGCGGTCATCTGCGACCTCGTCCACCAGGACGGACGCTCGGTCGAGTTCACGCCGCGCAATGTGTTGAAACGTGTGGTGGCCGCCTATGACAAGCTCGGCCTGAAGCCAGTGGTGGCGCCCGAGATCGAGTTCTACCTGGTGCGCAAGAATCCCGATCCGGACTATCCGCTGACCCCGCCGGTCGGCCGGTCGGGACGCGCGATCGGTGGCGGCGCCGGCTATTCGATCGCCGGCGTCAACGAATTCGACGAACTGATCGACGACATCTACCATTTCTCCGAAAGCCAGGGCCTGGAGATCGATACGCTGATCCACGAGGAGGGCGCCGGGCAGTTGGAGATCAACCTGCGCCACGGCGACCCGATCGAACTGGCCGACCAGGTGTTCATGTTCAAGCGCACCATTCGCGAGGCAGCACTCAAGCACGAGATCTATGCCACCTTCATGGCCAAACCGATCCAGGGGCAACCCGGCTCCGCCATGCACATCCATCAGTCGATCATCGACAAGAAGACCGGACGGAACATCTTTTCGGCCGCTGACGGCTCGGAAACCGACGACTTTTTCCACTTCATCGGCGGCATGCAGAAGCATGTGCCGAACGCACTTGTGATGTTCGCGCCCTATGTCAATTCTTACCGCCGGCTGACGCAGGCGGCGTCGGCGCCGGTCAACAACAAATGGGGCTATGACAACCGCACCACGGCGTTTCGTGTGCCGCGCTCGGATCCCGCGGCGCGGCGCGTCGAAAACCGCATCCCGTCCTCCGATGCCAACCCCTATCTGGCGCTGGCGGCATCGCTTGCCTGCGGGCTGATCGGCATCACCAACAAGATCAAGGCCGAGCCTCCCGTCCTGACCACCGCCAATGCCGACGAAATCGACCTGCCGCGTGGCCTGCTCGAAGCCGTCGACCTGTTCGAGGGCGACGAGGAACTCTGCGCGCATCTGGGCAAGTCCTTCGCCGCCACCTATGCGGCGATCAAGCGGGCGGAGTTCGAGACCTTCATGGAAGTGATCAGCCCGTGGGAGCGGGAGTATTTGTTGCTGAATGTTTAGGGGAGTAGGGGAGTAGGGGAGTAG
>NZ_RZPH01000354.1:0-5403 GCF_004022825.1 Mesorhizobium sp. M7A.F.Ca.CA.004.04.2.1 | reverse complement strand
ATGAGGGCTATAACGGGGGAGATCTCGATAGTCGGCTCGACGCGCTGAGACAAGCCGTCTTCGCTGACGTCACTCCAGCATCGGCTGCGGGCACTATCGCGCGATACTGCCGGCGACGAATTGACCGCACCCTGAAGATGATTGATCTCAGCGGCGCAACTACGGTTGCAGAAATCGCAGCCGAATTTGCCACAAAGACGGCAGCACTGGACATTGCCGCAATTGGAGCCGAAGCGACGGCCCGTATCGATGCCGCTGTGGCAAACCAGGACATGGCCGAATTGGCCAAGCACTACGACAACAAGGGACTGATGGCTCTCGTGGCCAGACATCTCAAGAACACGACAATGAGCGAGTTCGAAATGTGGATAACTCGCGTCTTGCGCAACAATTTGGTTCCCGGACTTACGCAAGCCCTTCGCCGGGTTCTTCCCACAATTCAACCGCGATAGGACCTCGACATACGCTTTAGCGCCTGCATTGGACACTGCATGCATTTGGTGCCGCGATTGATGCCGGAGTTCGTAGTCCAGCCTGTCCGTTAGCCTTTGGTAAACAAATGTCCGTTGCCGAAGTCGTCCCCTTCGGTAGCTTCACAGCAACGGCAGTCGGCCATCTTTCTTGCCCAGCGGAAACTTGATCTGCGTGGCCGGTTTGTCGACGATCACAAGGGCATCGTCAGGCGCGGTGCGTTGCAAGCCCCTTGCTTCCGACCATGGGGCTCGTAGCCACGTCTCGGTTTCCTCTTTCGTCGTCAGGATCACCGGCATGGCCTTCGCATGGATCGGCTTGATGAGGGCGTTAGGCTCGGTTGTGAGGAACCCATAGACCTCATGGTCGCCGGGACCGTCCTTCACCTTGCGCACCCCATGCCAATGCGTCCAAACCCCTGCAAAGAAGAACAGCGGGCGGTCTTCATTCAAGGCAATCCAATAGTTCCGCTGAACGCCAGTCTGGGGGTCCTTGTCATTCTTCTCTGGGCTCGGCTCGGCAAAGCTCGTCACTGGAACCACACAGCGATGCTCTACGCCGAGGTATTGCCGCCAGTAGGCAAGGTGGGTCTTGCGCACGTTGGTAGTGCCGTAATCGGCGTTGCCTTTCACATGTTCTACGGGCGTCGGCATCCCCCACAGCAGATTGGCAAGCTCGCGTTGCCCGTCCGACGCATTGCGAACTACAGGACCGGGGGGCCGGTTGGGGTAGATGTCAATTGACGGCTCAAGGTTGCCCAAGATGTCCCGCAAGGTGCCGGTCCATTGGCGGATGGCCTCTTGCGACGTGGTGAGGTTGTAGAGGTTGCACATGGCTGGTTCCTTAGGCGTGGCCTTCGCTGACTAATCCAGAGCCAAGGATCGGTTGCTGCCTAGCGTCGATGCCGACAATTACTCGCGTCAATCGGTGGACGAGATCAGCCAAATCTAGGATGCGCTGATCTTCTTCTCTCGTCGAATATGGCGAGACCAAGTTGCCATGCATCACGGAATTTCGCAGCTTCCTCCAAGCGCTGACATTCGCGGCTGTGACGGCGCCCCCCTGCCGAAGGTCCCCTAGGAAACTGGACACGGTCTTTGTTTCAGCTCTAGTTAATTCGTCAAGAATGCGCCTCTTCAGCCTCGCGTCGCCGTCCCAGGTCTGAGTGTGATCCCGAAGCGCGCTCAAGTCCTTCTCGACGAAGTCGGCCTTCAGTGGAGTTGGCCCCATCAACAGCTTTGCAAGACCCTCTGCGACGCTCGCCAAAGTAAGGCAAAGCACCCAGCGCGATCCTTGTGTCGCTTGTATGATCTCTTCGTAAAGGCGTGTGATCAGATGCGGCTCGGAATTTAGATGCCCCCCTTCGTCACGCGTATTCGCAACATGTTCGAGCAATTTCCCGTAGAGGGTCCAGAAGTCCGGCTTTGATTCGAAGGGATTTCCATCCACCAATGAGGCAATGCCCGAGTCTATAAAACGCCTTGGAGACGGTCGCAGCCAGACCTGTGCTCTGCCATCTCCAAAGTTCCGCGCCACGAGGCGAGGAAAAATTAACTGACCCAGCAAGATTCGCAACGGCTCGCTCAGCCAATTCTCGGTACATGGGTGCGGCAGCGCCTTGGACGACGTAGCCGTAACCCAGAGAGCGCTTCCGTCCTTCGTACGGAAGAACTCAATTTCGGAACCGAGAACCTGTACTGTTTGCTTGGCGAGCCGGCGACTATATTCGACCTCGACGTCATCAAGCGTGGTGACCGTAACCATCGCCTTCTCTACAGGCACCCGCACCTCAGGCTGAAAGACCAACTCCACGCTCGATAGTTGGGAAACCCATCGCCCGGACGCGCTAGTGAGAAGCGAGTCCAACTCGCCCCACAACTCCCAAATGCCCGTCTTCGTCTCTCCTAGCTGCGGATTTGTCCAGCCTGCTGCCCACTCAGTTCCCTGTATGTCCGTGGCAAAGAGGCGAAAGGTGTTGGAGGTATCGTAGGGATCTTTCTGCTGCTTAGCGAGCCGCTTGAACGCATCCGCACTGTCTGATGGTGTGGCATACATCCGATACTCAATTTCGGTGAAGCTCTTAATTACAATGCGACCTGAGCCGGCAAAGACCGGAGGTTCAAAGTCACCGCCGATCATCTTCATCGTCGGACAGTCGATTGTGATTGGAAGCGGTTTGAGCAGATGCCGCCAGCGATCTAGCGTCCGTATAGGCACTGGAGCGGATGCTGGGGTCAAGAAACCTCCTTCATGTCATTTGCTCGGCAGTTCTACGTCATTTCAGACAGTTCGGAAGGCCTCTCGATGTGTTCTTCTCCAAGTGCTTTCAGCATTGCCTCAGTCGCCACCTTCAGCCGCGCTTCTTCGCCGCCGTAGTTGTCTCCCGCACCACCCCCTGAGTGGCCCATGATCGAGCGCTTGAGCTTCTCGGGGACCCAAGCGATCACCAGCAAGTCCTCCATTCGGTGCCGCAATGAGTGGGTGGTTACCTTCTTGTCGGTCACTGCGGCTCTAACGTGCTTACCAAGCGCGGCCGAGGCTTTGTCGCCACCGCCTTCATGACCGTAACGGGCAAACAGCATCTTGCTTTCGCCTGCCGCCTCGACGGCTTCATGTGCTGCCTGAAGGGCGTCGCCAATGAGCGGGACCTTCCGACGAGACACTTCGGTTTTGACGCGGCGCTCGTCGTGCCACTCGACGTCAATGTGTGGATATTTGGCCTCCAGCATAACGTCGCTGACCCGAAGCCCGGTAATCTCGGATAGACGGCAGCCGGTGCCCTCTAGGAGCCTCCAAATTTGTTGGAGATCGCTGGCGGCGCGGTCAAGCACCCGCTCCCGCGTCGCGGCCAATTGCTCCGGGGTGAAGGGAAGCCTCTTTCGCTTGTCCGGCTCCCTACTGCTGTCGGCAACATCAAGCTTTTCAAATTGGTTCTTTGTGCCGGTTAGGTCGAACTCGCGAATGCCATGGGCAACGATTGCGCGCACGACATTGAGGTATCGGTCCACAGTCGCAGCAGTCGGGATTTCCTTCAACATGGCGTTGGCGACGGTTCTGGCGTCGGCACGCTTCATGTCCGCCAGCACCGGGTCAAAGCCGAGAGCCGACTTCACGTGCCCGACCACACGGTCGGCTTGTTGCTGGTCCCGCTTCTTCGATTTCTCGGAAGGATTGGTCTTAGTGAAACGGTCGTTCAGATAGACCCGCTTGGCGTCCTCTAGGGTGGGCGAGGGACCGACCGGCTTATTTGAGGAGGTCAGTAGCGTCAGCAGTGCCCGGTCCTCGTCAGAGACGCCAACGGGGTGGTCGGTCTCTTCGTCCCTCGGATAGCCTTTAGCGATCTGCTCAGCGACGACATCGCGAGCAATCCATTCCGATCGTTCCTCAGGATCATCAGGATCGCCGCTGCCAGCGCGATACGGGTTGAAGCCGAGGTCCCGAAGTCGCTTGGTTGCTTGGTCGAACAGTTCGCGCGCTGTGAGCTTCGCTTTGGGCGCCTTCACTCCGTGCAACTCGTCCCATGCTTTGGCGAAGATTTGCTCCGCCTCGGCGTGGGTGGCGTCATACTGCTTGCGCACCTCGGCGTCGGTTTTGCCGAGGCGAAGCACCATCTCTGTCTTGCCCAGAATGCCTTGAAGTGCCTTGGGCACCTTCCTTCGATAGACCTTCCTATTGCCGCGCGGCTGGACATGTTCCAGTGCCATTTTCATCCTCGGTGTACCCCTCGGTGTACCTTTTGGTGTACCTCGGGGGACGTTGAAACCCTTGAGTTCCTTGATTTCTGGGGATTGTCGGGTGGAAACTGGTGCCCCCGGACGGAATCGAACCGCCGACCTTCGGTTTACAAAACCGCTGCTCTACCAGCTGAGCTACAAGGGCACGGCGCTCCGGTTAGCATATTTGTTGCGCCAGTAAAGACAAAACTCCGTTTTTCCCCGGCATGCCACATGGCCCGTCGACGAGGGCATCCTGAAAACCGCCGGATTGCTTCCTACATCTAGGGAAGGGTGCAATCGCTTCGAGCAGGGGTGTGGCATGATCAGATTAGTCATCATTCTCCCGATCATCTTCGTGGCCTGGATGCTGCTGGTGAAAATCATCAGCGATGTGAAGAAGGCCAATGTCGACTGGACCGGCGTCACCACCATCATCGGCTTCATCGCGCTGGCGTTCTGGCTGCGCCATGTCACGGGGATGGGGTGAGAGAGAGCGAATAGTGAGTAGCGAATAGCGAATAGGGAACGGCAACGTAGCGATTGGTAAGTGGCGTTCCTGCCTTTTCCTACTCGCTATTCGCTATTCACTATTCGCTCGGGCCAAAGGCCCCACAAAAAATCTCTTCGACCTATCGAACCTTTTGCCGCGCCGCGCCGACTGATGGTTAGAGGCGAATGGGTCGCCTCGATCAAAAGATCCAGGAGATCATCATGTTCAAGCGCACTCTTACCTCAGGCCTCGTCGCCATCTTCGTCGCCACCGGCGCGCTCGCCGGCACTGTCGGCACGTCGTCAGCCCACGGCATGCACGGCCATCATCACAACCACAACCACAAACATCACAAGAAGCACTTCAAGAAGTTCTGGTGGAAGCACTATAACCACCACAACAACCATCACCACAGGCACGGCAGGGTGATCATTTTCCTTTGATGGAGGGACCCAATTCCCAAAAGGGCGGCTTCGGCCGCCCTTTTTGCGTTCGGCGTTGCGATGTAGGCGGGCAAGCTAGCGATCTCCCCCGCAAGCTACGGCATGCACACATTTCCAAACAACTGGTCTTTGGCGATAGGGTGCATGGCAGCTTGGAGCATGCATTGTCTTATGCGGCGCAGGTCGACCCCCACTCCGTCTCGGCTTCGCCGAGCCACCTCTCCCCCGATCGACGGGGTAGAGGAAAGGCGCCAAGCTTTTGCCGTTAACGCTCGTCCAGCAA
>NZ_RZPH01000353.1:0-5405 GCF_004022825.1 Mesorhizobium sp. M7A.F.Ca.CA.004.04.2.1 | reverse complement strand
GACCGCCACTCATCCAGGAAATCCCGCGCGGACCAGGCCAGCGCGAGGACCGCTACGTTCATCTCCTCAGCGGCCCGGTGGACGTTGCCGCCCTTTCGGTGCAGCGCAGTGCATCGGCCCTGCCTGCTTCCGACCTGGAGGCGCGGTTGGAGGCATTGGAGCAGGAAGTCGCCGCACTGCGCGCTCGCCTGGACGCGCTGGGAGCATAGGCCGGCGCGCGCCTGGGCGCTCGCGCCGGGTCTTACACGGATGCAGCGCTTTCAGCCGAGCCGGGCATCAAGCGATACGTTTATGGCGCCGAGCGCCTTCGAGACCGGGCATCCGGCCTTGGCCTTCTCGGCCAGCTCCGTGAATTTCGCCGCATCGATGCCGGGCACCTTGCCGACCGCGGTGAGTGCGCTGCCGGTGATCCCCGTGCCGGGAACCAGCGTCACCACGGCCTTGGCATCGAGTTCGGTGGCTGGCGTGCCGTTCTCGGCCAGGAAATGCGAGAACTGCATGGCAAAGCAGCCTGCGTGCGCCGCCGCGATCAGTTCTTCCGGATTGGTGCCGGATTTGCCGCTCTCGTCCTCGAAGCGCGCCTTGAACGAATAGGGCGTGCCCTTCAAGGTTCCGCTCTGGGTGTCGAGCGTGCCCGTGCCCTCTTTCAGATTGCCTTTCCAGACGGCGTTTGCGGTGCGGTCCATGAATTCCTCCTTGGTTGTCGTGGTTGGGGTTCGTTGTCGAGGCCGAGCCGGCGTCCGGTCAACTATAGCGCGCGCGGACGCGAAGGCCACTGCGCTCTTTGAACCACCGCACGGTGCCGGCACCGGTGGCCAGATTTTTCCGAAAATGCCGGTGCAGAAATGTCGACTTTGATCTGCTTCGCCCGTCCTGCGGATGGCCACGGATTTGTGGCCGGATGGAAGGTTCACATGGACAGTATGTTTTTTGCATCGTGGAAAGGTGCAGGCTGCGGGGCCGGGCGACGAGAAGAAGACTTCTGGCTGCGTCCGCCGGCGTCCGGCTTTGGCCGGCTTCTGGCGGCGGTTGCCATCATCGGCATCGCGGCATGCCTTCTCGATCATGCGGCGGCGGTCAGTGGCAACACCGATGCCCTCGTCGGCGCATCCTATGGTTCACAGCGGCAAGGGGGCTGGAAATGAAATATGTCTGCCTGGTTATGGTGAGGAAAAGGATCTTCACGCGCTGACCCCGGCAAGGTCGGCCAAGCTCGACGCCGATTCGCTGGCCTACGACCGGGCGCTGGAGGAGAGCGGCCTGCTGATCGTCGCGCAGGCGCTGCAATCGGTGAAAACAGCCAAAACCGTGCGGCGGCGTCAGGGCAAGCGGCTGGTTATCGACGGGCCGTTCGCCGAGACCAAGGAGCAATTGCTTGGTTTCGTCATGATCGAGGCCGGAGATCTCGAAGCGGCGCTGGACATTGCCGCTGGTATTCCACTGGCCGAACTCGGCACGATCGAGGTCCGGGCCATCTACGACATACCGGGGTCATAGAGCCCTGCCAGCGTTGTGGCTGCTTCGAAAACCAGAGCGTCGGGCTGAGCGTTCGGGCTTCGGTTCCGTGCGCAACTTTTGCGTGTTGAAGCAAGGCGAGAGTTCTCCTATCGTCGCCGGGGTTCTTGGGGATTTCGACATGCCTTTCCTGATTGCTATCCTTGGCGTGATGGGCGCGGCGGCGTTCTGGTGGTACCGGATGAAGGCCATGAACGAGGCCGCGCGTGACGTTGCCGATGTCATTGGCCGGGTTCAGGGCTCGGTACGCCGCAAGAAGCTGCGCAAGCAGGCGGCGCTGTCGCCGCTGACGGCGATCGATGATCCAGTCGTAGCGGCGGCTACGCTGATCACATCAATCGTCTCCGAGGATGGGCCCATCCTGCCGCAGCGCGAGGCCGTCATCCGCGCGGTGATTTCCGAGATCGCCGACAAGAAGAAGACCGACGAGGCGGTGATCTATGCCAAATGGGCGGCGGCGCAAGTCGACGACGCCACCGTTGTCATCGACAAGCTGGCGCCGTTTCTACGCGAACGTCTCGATGTCGCCGAGCGAAACGATCTGCTGCAGATGGTCAACCGCGCCGCCCAGGGCGGCGAGAAACGCATCGAAATATCCGACCAGAGGATATTGCGGCTGCGGCAGAAGCTGGGTTTCGAGGTCAACTGAGCGCATACCTTGGGCGATTGGCGGAAACGCCATCGCTTCGTCATCCTGGGGTCTTCGCTCCGCTTCGCGTCGCTGCGCCCAAGGATGACGACGTTGGGGGGCGCTGAATCGATCAGATCGCCTCGCCCTTCAATAGTCGCGGCGTGCTGGCGGACAGTCCCGACGCCTGCCGGATAAAAAAATCCTTCAGGCGCGGCATGCGTTCGACGAGACCGAGGCCGATGTCGCGGACGGTGCGCAGCGGGCCGATATCGTTGGAAAACAGCCGGTTCAGCGCGTCCGTGGTGACACCCATCTGCACCGTGTCGAAGCGGCGCCACTGCTGGTAGCGCTCGAGCACGTCGAGCGCGCCGATGTCCCGGCCGAGCCGGTCGGCCTCGACGATCACCTCGGCAAGGGCCGCGACATCCTTGAAGCCGAGATTGAGTCCCTGGCCGGCGATCGGGTGGATGCCGTGGGCGGCATCGCCGGCGAGCGCGATGCGGGGTGCGACGAAGGCGCGCGCAATGGTCAGGCCGAGCGGCCAGGCGCGCGGCTTATCGGCAACGCGGATCTCGCCAAGCTTCAGGCCAAAGCGCTGTTCGAGTTCGTGTTCGAAGAGGAGATCGTCACCGGCCACCAGCTTCTCGGCGTCGGGCGTACGCTCGACCCAGACGATCGACGAGCGGTTGGTGCCGTCCTCGCCGGGCTTGAGCGGCAATGTGGCGAAGGGGCCGGCCGGCAGGAAATGCTCTTCGGCGCGACCGTTGTGCGGGCGTTCATGCGCCACGGTGCAGACGATGCCCGACTGGCCATATTCCCACTTCACCGTCTTGATGCCGGCCATGTCGCGCAGCTTCGAGTTGACGCCGTCGGCGGCGACCAGCAGGCGGGCCTTCAGGGTCGCGCCGTCGGCGAGATGCACTGTGATGCCGGCGCCGTTGGTCTCGAACCCCTGCACGGCGACGCCTTCGATGATGTCGATGCCGAGCTTTTCGGCGCTGGCCCGCAAGGCGCCGTTCAGCACCCTGTTGGCGACCATATGCGCAAAGGGCTCGCCCGGCGCCACTTCGCCGTCGAAGGTCAGAAAGACCGGACGCACCGGATCGGCGGTGCGCGAATCGGTGATGATCATCTCGGTGATCGCCTGCGCCTGGGGCACGATCTCGGCCCACACGCCGAGCTGGTCGAGCATGCGGCAGGCGGCGGCGGCGATGGCCGAGGCGCGGCCATCCCTTTGCCAGGCGCCAGCAGGTGCGGCATCGACGAGAGCGATGGCGAGACCCGGTCGCGCCTGCTTCAGCGACACGGCGGCGGCCAGGCCGACATAGCCGGCGCCGGCGACCAGGACATCGAGCCCAGATACTGTTTTCGCGTTTGCCCCTGTTTTCGTGTCCGCCTTGCGTTCCATCATCTTCGCTCCTGCGCGCCGCCGGGTCCTGCACCCTTGACTGCCTGTCCGTCCTGTCGGAAACCGCCATAACACTTCTGCGGCGAGGGCGCGAAATATGACGGCAGCCATGGACGAGCTTCTCGGCATTCTCGACCTCGAGAAGCTGGAACACAATCTGTATCGTGGTCGCAGCCCCTTGCTCGACTGGCAGCGCGTGTTCGGCGGCCAGACCATCGCCCAGGCGCTGGTGGCGGCGCAGCGGACAGTGGATCCCGATCGGCACGTGCATTCGCTGCACGGCTATTTCATGCGGCCCGGCGACACCAAGGTGCCGATCGTCTACGAGGTCGACCGTATTCGCGACGGCGGCTCCTTCACCACGCGGCGCGTGGTGGCAGTCCAGCACGGCCAGGCGATCTTTTCGCTCGAAGCCTCGTTCCAGCAGGACGAGGTCGGTCTCGAGCACCAGGTGCCGATGCCGCAGGACGTTCCGGGGCCGGACACGTTGCTGTCGCAACGCGAATTGCTGGGCAAATTCGCCGACGCGGTGCCCGATGGCATCAAACGCTACTGGGAGCGCGACCGGCCGATCGAGATGAAGCCGGTGATGCTGAAGCATTACACCAGCCGCGAAAAGCTGGAGCCGAAGCAGAATATCTGGATCCGCACCACAGGTCCGGTGCCGGCGGACCGCGCCATCCAGGCGGCGGTGCTCGCCTATCTTTCCGACATGACGCTGCTCGACACATCGACCTTCGCGCATGGCCGCGCCATTTTCGATCGCGATATCCAGGCGGCGAGCATTGACCACGCCATGTGGTTCCATCGCAGCCATGCGCTCGACGACTGGATGCTCTACACGCAGGACAGCCCGTCGACACAGGGGTCGCGCGGCTTTACACGCGGGTCGCTGTTTGCCCGCGACGGCACGCTGATCGCCTCGGTTGCGCAGGAAGGGCTGATCCGGCTCAAGCGATCGCCTGCAGAGTAGGCATTTTTCAAAAATTGCCTAAGTTTTAGGCAGATGCACCGCTGCAGCTGTGGGCAGGTTGCGTCGGTGTGCTCTCTAATCTCTTTGTTTACAACGGGTTAACACCCTGCTTCGGCACTTGGCACGGAGCTTGAATCCTCGTGGGCACTCTCCGGCTTTTTAGGATCGGTGAAGGTGTGCAAACGCGGGGGACCGCAACAGCGAAGGGTGAAACCTTATGAAAATTGTGATGGCAATCATCAAGCCGTTCAAGCTCGACGAGGTACGCGAAGCGCTTACCGCCGTCGGCATCCAGGGCCTGACCGTCACCGAAGTCAAAGGCTACGGGCGTCAGAAAGGGCATACGGAAATCTATCGCGGGGCGGAATACGCGGTCAGCTTCCTGCCGAAGATCAAGATCGAAGTCGCCGTCAGTTCCGACATGGTGGACAAGGCTGTCGAAGCCATCACCGCCGCCGCCAAGACCGGCCAGATCGGCGACGGAAAGATCTTCGTTTTCGGCATCGATCAGGCGGTGCGCATCCGCACCGGCGAAACAGACACCGACGCGCTCTGAGCGGCGATCACGTATTCCAATGGAGAGTTCAATGAATATTCCTTCCACCTTGAAGTCAGCGGCGCGCTCCGCGCTGCTCGGCTCGTTCGCGCTCGGAGCATTGGGCACGGTCGCCGCATTCGCGCAGGAAGCGGCTCCCGCCGCGGCCGCAGCAGCGCCAGCTTTCACCGTCGACAAGGGCGACACCACGTGGATGATGGTTTCCACCGTTCTGGTGCTGTTGATGACGGTTCCCGGTCTTGCGCTTTTCTACGGCGGCCTGGTTCGCAGCAAGAACATGCTGTCAGTGCTGATGCAGGTCTTCACCATCACCAGCGTGGTC
>NZ_RZPH01000352.1:0-5416 GCF_004022825.1 Mesorhizobium sp. M7A.F.Ca.CA.004.04.2.1 | reverse complement strand
CAGCCCGGACAGCACAATGCTTATCGGCATTGAGACGAAAAGGCCTGCCCTCAGATCAGCGAGCTGGTCCTGAAGGATTCTCGCCTCCAGCGGATCTTCTTTTTCCAAGGCTGGACGGGTCAGCTTGCTTACTCCTGCTTGTCCGCAGCCTATGCAGCCCCCCTGAAGGACGGGTTAATTCTTCAATCGGAGATCAGCGTCGGGGAGCAGGATTACTCCGGTGCATCATGCACTCTCTCCCATCGCTCGCCCAGCACGCGCAAAAATGCGACTGCTGGTGCAGTATCACCGCTGGAGCTCCGCCGAAATCCCATGCCGGACAAGGGGAACATGTTGGGCAAAGCGAAGCCCCAGATGCCTTGCAAGCCGTGCCGCCAGGTGGTCTCTGGAGTAGAGTCCAACCAATATGTTCGTTGCATGGTAGAGCGGCGCCGCCGACAGGCGCAGCCGCCTTTCGTATATATGCAGCATGTCGGGGTCGCCAACATTGCGGCCGTCGCGGCACGCAGTCATGATTCCACGGGCGAGTTGCTTCTGGCTGCTGAGACCGATGTTGAACCCGTGAGCGGTCACCGGGTGCATGCCGATGGCAGCGTCGCCGATGAGTGCGGCGCTCGGCGCCCGGAATTTGTGCGCCCAGGTCGTGACCAGCGGATAGGTGTGGCGCTTGCTTGCCAAGGTCATTTTTCCAAGGCGCCCTCGACACCGTTTCGTCAACTCCGACAGGAACAAATCATCATCGAAGGCAAGCAGTCTATAGGCCTCGTTTGAGCGCAATGTGAGCAGCAGCGACGACATGCCCTCCGCTAGGGGCAATATCGCTATCGTCTGATG
The DNA here is from genome assembly GCF_004022825.1 of Mesorhizobium sp. M7A.F.Ca.CA.004.04.2.1. Taxonomy (NCBI): domain Bacteria; kingdom Pseudomonadati; phylum Pseudomonadota; class Alphaproteobacteria; order Hyphomicrobiales; family Phyllobacteriaceae; genus Mesorhizobium; species Mesorhizobium sp. M7A.F.Ca.CA.004.04.2.1. The sequence continues at coordinate 4,582 of NZ_RZPH01000352.1, read as the reverse complement.
GTGATCGAACCATTCGATGGCGATCTGGTGGTGGGCGCGCTCGTGCCTCACTCGGCAAATCAGCATCGAGTGGCCAAGCCGGTTGATATCGGCGCCGATGCCTAGCAGATCACGCGTGGCGGACAAACGCGAATCCGCGGCAACAACCAGCCGAGCAGTTAAACGCGCGCCATTAGAGAGCGTTACGACTGCTCCTTCTTGGCTGTTTGTTGCATCGACGACCGAGTGGCCGCACAACAGCCGGGCGCGATCCTGCAAGCGGACGATTTTGAACAGCGCCTCGCGGATCCGGCAATTTGGAACCAAAACCCCCAGCGGTTCTCCAGAGTTGCTGGGAGGATCGAAACGAAGAGCGAATGCGCTCGAGCCGTTGAGCACGCGCGCGCCTTGAAGTGCTGATTTGTCCGAAGCCGGAATGACATCCCAGGCGCCGAGCTCGCGAAGGGTTCTGATCGAAGCGTTGGTCAGCGCGATTTCGCGACCATCGAAAGCCGGATTCGCCAGACTATCGAATGTGTTCTGTTCAACAACTGCCACCTTGAGTTCGCTTTGGGCAAGCGACGCAGCGAACGAAAGGCCGACCGGGCCGGCTCCAACGACAACGATGTCAAAATTATCGTCAGAGCCCATCAGCGTGCCGCCATCCGGTCGCCTATCCTCGTGTAACGGTGAAACTGAGCCGAGTGACATGAGCTCCGTGCCCGCCGCATTGCCTAAAGGCGCTGGGCCGGGAGATTCGCATCGATCGGCAACGAAGCACTCAAAGCGCTCAGAGGTGGATGCGGCTAACCGATCCCGCCCTTTCGCCGCGCAGCCGCGCAGATCGCCGCCAGCAAGCGAGACACTCGCGACGCTGGTCAGCGACGGCCGCGCCGCATCGATCGCCACATTCCACCTGGAACCCTTGCGCATACTACTCACGCTCCACGACGTCGAAGCGGGCTCTCTTGCGAGGGTGAGGGTATCGAACGTAGCGCTCTCTCTCGTCATCCCAGCCAAGGTAGCGGAAACTTTTATCCACGACCGCGCATATCTCATCAAGAACCTGCTGCATGGCTTCGATGTCGATGTCCTTGCAATTCAGTCGCCGATAGAGCAAAGCCCACGCGGCGACATAGTCGTCGAAATAGCGCGCGTCACTCGAACCAATGATCAACTTCGGACGGTTGATCGATCTCGAAAACGCACGTCCCAACCCCGATGATGCTCCGCAGCACGTTGACATCACGAGGATCTTCGGCGCTGGATGCGAGCCCTGGAACATTTTTACGAAGTCAGCCCAAAGAAGGCCACTTCGCCCACTGGACGAAGCGATCCCGTCACCATTGCCGTGCCCGGCGATGTGAAGCACGTCGCACTCCGCCTCCATCGCTCGTACTACAGCCTCACCAAATTTCGTTCGGTTCAACGCCATGTGGAGCTCCGCGCGGATGTTGACAGCCTTTAACAAGTGCTGCACGATCGGTCCCTCTTGCCTGTCGGCGAAGTAGTCATTTGCATTGTGGCAGTCGATGATGTGTACGGTGTTCATGGTACTCCAGCCGCTTGTTCGTTCATCGTCGTGACGAGCGGACACCACGCGCGCGGAACCGCGTGACGTGCGCTGGGTTCCGGTACCGTCGCATAGCCTCAAGGCGCGGGCCGGGAATCGGGATGGATCGGCAACGACGCACACAACCCATCAAAGGCGAAAGCTGTTGATCGGCCCCCCTGTCCGCGCAGCCACGCGGATGGTCAGCCAGCAAGCGAGATACACACGACGCCGGTCAGCTAATGGCTGCGCCGTAAGCACAAGGCATGGCCGACCACACGACAGAAAACCCAGAACCGTGAAGGTGCTGATAATGACGACCAATCTTTCCGTAAGTCATGCATTTCTCCGTCGAAGACTGGTCAATAGACCACACCGATGAGTATGACCCTGATCTGGATCAGCCAGACATGACCAATCGGCACTGGCGGTTCACGGTCAGGTGATCGACCGTGACGTTCCACTTTGGAACCCGTGCGCACATTGCCAAGCTCTCGTCCGGCCACGCGAGGTACTCTCGTGGCATCAGCCGCCTCATACTGGGTGCAATGGTAGGCAGTCCTTCGCACGACAGAGGCTTTTCACAAATGTAGTGTGCAGCTTAGGTCAAGATGGTCATGGAGCATGGAGCATGGAGCATGGACAGCTTGTTCCCGACCGAGCCGGCTCGACTGACGAGCGCGATCCGCGCATCTTATGCACAGCGGATTGAAATCAGCGTTCCGGTTTGTCGTCCCGATCAATTAGTATCCGCTCGGCGGCTCCGTCGAGATCTTCGTATTGACCGCTTCGCAATGCCCAGACGAAGCCGGACACACCCAGTGCACCCAGAAAAAGGGCCACTGGTATGAGATAGAGCAACGTCGTCACGAGGATTATGCCGAATAGCTGACTGCGGAGCGTCCGACTTTTTGAATAACTTGCAGCGTCGCATTCGCCCCGAAGCCGTGCAAGCGCAATGCGTTTCCAATAACAAGCACCGATGAGGCAGACATGGCAATCGCCGCTAACAAAGGCGTGGCGTGGCCCAGGATGGCGATCGGCACGGCGACGGCATTGTAGACGATCGCAATCGCGATGTTCTGGCGGATCAGGTGTCCCGCCTTGCGCGAGACGTCCAGCGCGAGAGGCACTGCCAGAAGGCTTTCGCGCAGGAATACGAAGTCGGCGGCATTGCGGCCAATGTCGGCGGCGGTGGCCGGAGCGATCGAGACATGCGCCGCGCTCAGCGCCGGCGTGTCGTTGAGGCCGTCGCCAACCATCAGAACCTTGTGTCCGTCTTTCGCCAGGGTCTCGATGCGCTCGACCTTGCCCGACGGCAGCAGGCACGGAACGAAGTCGTCGACACCCAGCATTCTTGCAACTTCGCCGCAGGCACCTGCGGTATCGCCCGACAGCATTTGCATCGACACCCCAGTATCGTTCAATCGCTTGATCGCCGCCGCCGCGTCGGCGCGCAGCGCATCCTCGAAATCGAAGGTCGCGACAATGAACCCGTCTTTTGTCAGCACCGTTCCGCCATAGCCATGGTTGCCTTCACCACCGGTCCGGGCCTTCCATCCAGCCCATCCGCGTCGACCCAGCCGCCAGATGCTTCCGGCGACAGTGGCTTCGATCCCGAACCCCGGATGCTCTGTGACGGCATCGAATTTGTGTTGCCCGCCAGGAGCGGCAAAGCCGGTTATGGCCTTTGAAAACGGGTGACGCGAGTGCGCGGCCATGTCTGCCGCGATTGCCAGCATGGCCGGATCGATCGACGATGCATTGAGGAGCCGGGGTTGTCCGAGCGTGAGCGTTCCGGTCTTGTCGAACACTGCGTTATCAATCGTCGCCAGGCGCTCCATGGCCGAACCGTCCTTGACCATGATGCCGTTCTCGAACAGACGCCGCGCGGCGACCACCTGAACGATCGGTACGGCGAGGCCGAGCGCGCACGGGCAGGTGATGATCAGAACGGCAATGGCGATGGTTATCGCCCTATGCCAGTCGCCGGTCACCGCCATCCAGCCAAGGAACGTCGCGAAGGCTGTGAGATGAACCACCGGGGCATAGAGCGCTGAAACGCGATCGGCGATCCGGCGATAATGCGCGCGGCCGCCCTCTGCGGCTTCCATGAGCCGAACCATTTCCGCCAGAAACGAATCTTTCGCGGCGGCTGTCGCCTCAATCGTCAGCGGGCCGGTTAGGTTGAGGACACCAGCCTGCACGGCTTCGCCTGCTGCAACGCTTCGAGGCGTGCTCTCGCCCGAGACAAGCGAACAGTCCAGATCCGATGCCCCTTGAATGATTTTGCCGTCGACGGGTATCCTTTCGCCGGCAGCAATCAGCAGCTGCATCCCTGGTTCGATCTCGCCAACCGGCAGATAGTCGCGTGCGCCGTCGCCGCGCAGCACCATGGCGCCACGTGCGGCCAACTGGGACAGGCCTTTCACGGCGATCCGGGCACGTTCGCGCATCACGTGATCCAACGTGCGGCCGATCAACAGGAAGAACAGCAGCGACACCGATGCATCGAAATAAGCATGGTCGCCATGGTTGATCGTCTCATAGAGGCTCATGGCGTAGGCAAGCGACACCCCGACCGCGATCGGCACGTCCATGTTCATGCGGCCGTGGCGCAACGCATTCCAGGCCGAGCGGAAGAAGATGCCGCCGGCGAAGGCGAGTGCAGGGATGGCGATAAGCGCAGAGACCCAGTGGAACAGGTCGCGGGTAGCGCCTTCGGCACCGGACCAGACAGAGACCGAAAGCAGCATGATATTGCCCGCCGCGAACCCGGCAACCGCGACGGCGCGGATCAACTCCGAAAGCGTCCTGTCCTTTTCATCAATCTCGGGGGCGAAGAGATGCGCCTGGTAGCCGAGCCGTCCAAGCGCGGCGACGAACGGTGGAACCTCGTCGCCACGCCAGCGGACCGAGACCCGTTTCGTCGACAGGTTGACGCGGGCGCTCTCGACGCGATCGAGCGTTCCCAACGCCGTCTCGATCGTCTGGATACAAGCTGCGCAATGAACGCTCGGCACCGAAAGATCGGTTTGGCGGAGATCATCG
>NZ_RZPH01000351.1:0-5419 GCF_004022825.1 Mesorhizobium sp. M7A.F.Ca.CA.004.04.2.1 | reverse complement strand
CAGCGCATGCCGGCCACCTCAAGGTGCGCCGCCTGCTATTGATCGGCCGTCTCGACGAGGCCGAAGACGTGCTGGGCGGGCTCGATCCGATGCCGCTTCCGCCGGCCTCGCGCGCCGCCCACGAGCTGGCCGTCGCCGGCATCGCGATGCGGCGCCTCAAGACGAAGCGGGCGCGCAGGGCGTTGGAGTGGGCACGCCACGCCGCCCGCCAGGCCGGCATTGCGGGGCTCATCGCTGAAGTCGATCGCGCATTCCTGGCGCTGGACACACCGGCGGCGCGGCTGATCGCGGCTGGCGAGCAGCGCTCGTTGCTGCTTGAGGACGTCGAGGCGTTGCAAGCGTCGCCGGCATTGCTGGTCGATAGCTTTCGCTATGTCGTGCGCCAACAGGAGAAAACGGTCTCGCTGGCAACGCGCCCGGTGCTGTTTGCGCTGGCCCGTACGCTCGCCGAAGCGTGGCCAGGCGATGTGTCGAGGGCGAGGCTGATCGCGCAAGCCTTCGGCGGCAGGCACGCCGATGAATCGCACCGGGCACGGCTGCGGGTCGAGATCGGCCGGCTGCGCACCGAATTGCGCGGCCTGGCCGACATCGGCGCGACCAGCCAGGGCTTCGCGCTGGCGCCGCGCCAGGCACGCGAGGTGCTGGTGCTGGCGCGGCCGATCGAGGAGCGGCACGCGGCGGTGCTGGCTTTCCTTGCCGATGGTGAATCCTGGGCGAGTTCGGCGTTGGCGCTGGCGCTTGGCACCGGCCAACGCAGTGTGCAACGGGCGCTGGAGCAGCTTGGCGAGGCCGGCAAGGTGCAGTTTTTCGGTCACGGCCGGGCGCGCCGCTGGATGACGCCGCCGGTGGCGGGATTCACGACCACCTTGTTACTCCCGGCGCCGCTGCCGAGTGGTTAGTAGGGGACATCAGACCATCTCAGTGAGGACAAGGACATGAAACAGTCAGCGGCCGAAATTCTGCGCGAATACGGACCCTTTCCAGATGTGGAGAGGGTGCATGGGGTGAGTTTTGACGGCAACAATGTCTGGTTCGCCTCGGGCGAGAAGCTGAACGCCTTCGACCCGGAAAACGGCCAAGCGCTGCGCTCGATCGACGTCGCGGCGCATGCCGGCACCGCCTGGGACGGCCAGCACTTCTTCCAGCTTGCCGACGACCTGATACAGAAGATCGACCCTGATACCGGCCAGGTGCTGGCGACCATTCCGGCGCCGGGCGGCGGCGGCGATTCCGGGCTGACCTGGGCCGAAGGGACGCTCTGGGTGGGGCAATATCGCGAACGCAAGATCCACCAGATCGACCCGGAGACAGGGGCGATCCTGCGCACCATCGAATCCAACCGTTTCGTCACCGGGGTGACATGGGTCGAGGGCGAGCTGTGGCACGCCACCTGGGAAGGCGACCAGAGCGACCTGCGCCGCGTCGACCCGCGATCAGGCAAGGTTCTCGAGAAGCTCGACATGCCGGCCGGCATGGGCGTGTCGGGGCTGGAATCCGATGGCGGCGACCGCCTCTATTGCGGCAGCACATCCGCCGGGGTGGTGAGGGCGGTGCGCCGGCCGCGGTGAGGATGCGGCCGACGCCGAAGTCACACTTGCAGGCGCACTTCACACGGCAATTTGTCCGCTGTCGGCTGGTCGTCGCATCCTGTCGGACCTAGATAGGCTGTGCACCGGGCAGACCGCCCGGACCCGCTTTGCAAAGGATCCCCCCATGCCTGGACAGCCCATCATGCCCGAACAGATTGCATTGAACGACGGCTCCGCCATTCCCCAGCTCGGCCTTGGCGTGTGGCAGGTCGACCAGGATATTACCGCCGAGGTGGTGAGTTGGGGCATCGAGGCCGGCTATCGTCTGATCGACACCGCCGAAGGCTACCAGAACGAGGAAGGGGTCGGAGAGGCGATCCGCAGCGCCGGCGTGTCGCGGGCTGAGCTGTTCATCACCTCGAAACTGCGCAACGGCGCACACCAGCGCGATGCGGCGCTACGCGCCTTCGATGACACCATGGCCAAGCTCGGCATTGAGCAGATCGACCTGTTCCTGATCCACTGGCCTGTGCCCAGCCAGGACAAATATGTCGAGGCCTGGAAGACGCTGGTCGAACTCCGGCAGGCCGGCCGCATCAAGTCCATCGGCGTTTCGAACTTCAACCAGGACCATCTGGAGCGGATCATCGCGGAAACCGGCGTGACGCCCGTCGTCAACCAGATCGAGTTGCATCCCCAGTTCCAGCAGCGCGGTGTCAGGGACTTTCACGCCAAGCACGACATCCGTATCGAAAGCTGGAGCCCGTTGGGCAGCGGCCGGCTGCTCGGCGATCCGACCATTTCAGGCATCGCCAAAAAACATGGCAAGTCCGTCGCCCAGGCGATCATCCGCTGGCATCTCCAAGAGGGGCTGATCGTCATTCCAAAGTCAATCCGCAGGGATCGCATCGCCGCCAATTTCGATGTCTTCGATTTTGAACTGGATGCCCAGGACCTGCAGACGATCCGCGGCATGGATTCGCCCGAAGGCCGCAACGGGCCCAACCCCGCCACGGCCGCGTTCCTGTTCTGAGGACTGCCGACCGCGAAGCTGCCGATCTCCCGCACGAGGGGAGATTGGCCAATCTCCGGCCTCTCCGCGCGCTTAAATCCCGGACCCATCCAGCTGCTGGGCGTCTTCGCCTTCCCAGGGCGCTGGCATGGACGCGCGGCTGAGGTTTGCCGTCGGCAACGGCATCCAGCACTTCAGTTCCGGGTCGGCATATTCGATGACGCGCCCGGGCGAGGAGTCCGACGCGCGCCAGCCTTCCGAGGCGAACTGGTCGGCACGCGACCAATAGGCAAGGTCTACTTCCGCCGGTCCCTGTTCGGACGGACGCACCGTGACCAGGATGCGGCTGCCATCCTTTGGCGCCGTCGACATGTGGCGCCACCGTTCGGGCTCGTCCATCGCATTCCTCCTCGCACTCGTAGCGTTGGGTGGAGTGTCGCCTCGTGGTCCGAAGGGGTCAACCCAAAGTTTGCGCCAGGCATCGGCTGATGACCCCTCCAGGCGGTGCCTGCACAGTTGTGCGCAACACGCCGCAGGCGGTCATGCACGCTCGACGGGCTGTGACCCAGTTGATAAGCCCGTCTGCGAAAGGAGCGCCTGAGTCGAGATGACCGTTGCGATCGAGATGGGACAGACGACCGCGGGCGCCCCGGCGAAGCTGGATCTTGAGGAACTGCTCGCGACTCGCCTTTTGGTGCAGGGCAATTCAGGCTCCGGCAAGTCGCATCTGCTGCGGCGCCTGCTGGAGCAGAGCGCGCCCTGGGTGCAGCAGACCATCATCGATCCCGAGGGCGACTTCGTCTCGCTGGGCGACCGTTACGGCCATCTGGTGATCGATGCCGAGCAGCATACCGAGCGCGGCCTGCAGGCGGCCGGCGAGCGGGCGCGCATGCATCGCGTCTCCACCGTGCTCAATCTCGAAGGGCTCGACGCCGAGAACCAGATGCGGCGTGCCGCCGCCTTCCTCGGCGGGCTGTTCGAGGTCGCCCGTGACCACTGGTACCCAATGCTGGTGGTGGTGGACGAGGCGCAGCTGTTCGCGCCGGCGGTGGCCGGAGAGGTGTCGGACGAAGCGCGAAAGCTCTCGCTCGGCGCCATGACCAATTTGATGTGTCGTGGCCGCAAGCGCGGGCTGGCCGGCATCATTGCCACCCAGCGGCTGGCCAAGCTCGCCAAGAATGTCGCAGCCGAGGCGTCCAATTTTCTCATGGGCCGCACCTTCCTCGATATCGACATGGCGCGTGCCGCCGATCTTTTGGGCATGGAGAGACGCCAGGCGGAAGCGTTCCGCGATCTGGAACGCGGGCAGTTCATGGCGCTCGGCCCGGCGCTGTCGCGCCGTCCGCTGGGGCTGCGCATCGGCCCGACCGACACCAGCCCGCGCAACGGCACGCCGCGGCTCATGGCAATGCCGGAATCCGCGCTGGAAGATGCACGCGCGATCATCCTGGCGGCGCCGCCGCCCGAGACGGTGCGCACGCCGCGCCGCCCGGCGTCGCCGGACCTGCTCGACCAGCTGATGGCGGCCAAATCGGCGGCACTGGAAATGCGCCCCGAGCCGGCGGAGCCGCAAATCAGCGCCGAGGATCTGGCCGAGCGTCGTGAGCGCGTCGACCGTGTGCTGCGCGCCATCCTGGCGCAGCCCGATGCGGGTTTTCGCGTGATCGGGGTGCTCTATCAGGAATTCGTGGTCCGCTGCCGCATAGAAGGCCTCGCGTCGGTCGTGCCGGACCTGCCGGAGTTCCGCCGCATGCTGACGCGCGCCCGTGCCGGCCTTGGTTCCGAGACGACGCAGGATGACGCGTGGCGGGACGTTTCCGTCCGCGCGTCGCTGCTGCCCGACGACATGCAGGGCGTGTTCATGATGATCGCCCGTGCGGCGAAAGAGGGCTGGCCATGCCCGAGCGACGCCGCGATCGCCCGCGCCTACGGCTCGCACTCGCTGCGCCGCGCCCGGCGCCTCTTGACCTATATCGAGGAGCAGGGCCTCATCGTCTGCCAACTCGACGGGACAGGCTGGCGCACCGTGACGCTGGTCGAATTGGCCTGGGCCACCGCACCGGGAGATCCGAATGCCGAAGAGGTGGAGCAGGAGAGCCTGGCGCTGTGAAGCGGCGCGGGTGCTTTGAGCGAATGGGCGATAGGTTTTTTCAGTCACCGTCATCGCGACCAACTTCTGACGGCAACGGTGCCGACGCCGAAATGCGTCATGCAGGGCGCATGCGTTTCGATGGCGCTCACCGATTCGCCCCGATCACCCACTGTTCCTGGTCGACGAGCGTGCCGGTTATCGGCCCGGCAGCATCCGAAAGCAGGAAGACGGCGAGGTTGGCGATGTCGCTCGTCGAGAACAGGCGGCCGAAGGGTTGCGAGGCGTTGGCGGCATCGAGCCAGCCCGGCCCGTTGCCCAACGTGTCGGCCTGCATGACACGTTCGGCCGGCGTGTCGGTCCAGCCGACATTGATGCCGTTGACGCGGATGCGATCGAAGCGATGGGCGTTGGCGGCGTTTTTGGTCAGCGTGGCCAGCGCGCCCTTGCTGGCGGAATAGACGGCGAGTTCCGGCGAGCCGCAATGGGCGTTGATCGACAGGATGTTGACGATGGCGCCGCCCTGGCCACGCTTCTTCATGTCGGCGATGGCCGCCTGCATGAGGAAGAACGGTGCCCGCGCGTTGACCGCGAACAGCGAGGCCCAGCCGTCGAGATCGGCGTCGAGGAACGAGGCCCGGTCGGTCAGCCCTGCGGCGTTGACCAGCGCATCGATGCGGCCGAAGCGCTCGATGCAGGCTTGCGTCAAAAGGGCAGGGGCCGCCGGGTCGGCGAGGTCCGCGGCGACGAAGACTGTCGGCGTGCCGAGCCGCGAAAGCTCTTCCGCCA
>NZ_RZPH01000350.1:0-5419 GCF_004022825.1 Mesorhizobium sp. M7A.F.Ca.CA.004.04.2.1 | reverse complement strand
AAAGAACACCTTGCCGCCGCCAAGCAGCGTCGGGATCAGATATTCGCCCAGCAGCAGGATCATGACCAGCGAGAAGCCGGTCATCACGCCCGGCAGCGACAGTTTCAGGGTCACGCCGAGGAAGGTCGAGAGCGGCGTCGCGCCGAGATCGGCGGAGGCTTCCAGCAGCCGGCGGTCGAGCCGCTCAAGGCTGACATAGATCGGCAGGATCATCAGCGGCAGGTAGCCATAGACGATGCCGAGCAGCACCGCGCCCGGCGTGTTGATCAGCCTGATATCCTCGAAACCGATATAGGACAGCAGAGCCGGGATGCCGCGCCCGCCCAGGATATACATCCAGGCATAGGTCCGCATCAAAAGGCTGGTCCAGAACGGAATGACGACTAGCGCCAGCAGGATCAGCCGCCAGCGCTGCGGTGCGCGCAGAGCAAGATAATAAGCAACGGGATAAGCGACGAGCAGACAGGCGAGCGCCCCTATCGGCGCCAGCACCATCGTGTTCCAGAAGGCAGCCGCCCGCGCCGGAAGATTGGCATATTGCGCGAAGGTGAAAGCCGCTTGATAGCCGCCTTCCGGCGCCCGTTCGCCGACGCTGAACACCGCGATGGCAATGAATGGCAGCACCAGAAACACCACCAGCCACGCGGTCGCCGGACCGAGCAGCATGGCGGTCGTGAGGTTGTGACGAAATCTATTGCCGCGCATTGAAAACCGCCCCGATACCGGCGGACATATGCCCGCCGGTCAATTGTCCGCGCCAGACCGCCCCTCAGGCCGACTTGAAGCGCGCCATCAGCTCTGCGCGGCCGGGATCTGTCAGCGTTGCCGCCGCGCCGAATTCCAGCGGCGTCAACAGGTCGGCCGCCGGATAGAGGATCGGATTGTCGAGCACTTCCTTGGGCAGCAGCTTGTTGACCCGCGCATCGGTCGACGGCGCACCATTGGCCAGATGCTCCTTCACCGCCACCTGCGGGTTCATCAGGTAGTTGAGCAGGGCGTAGCCGGCCGGCTTGTTCGGCGCATCTTTCGGAATGGCGTAGAAATCGGTCCAGATCTCGCCGCCTTCCTTGCCCAGCACATAGGCGATCTCGGGAATGTCGCGATGCAACTGCGCGCCATCGTTCGTCCAGCACATCGTCATCCAGGCGTCGCCGGCGCGCATGCCCGGCTGGTAGTCGGAGGAGACCGCGAACAGATGCGGCTTGACCTTGAGCAGCAGTTCCTCCGCCTTGGCGAGCTCGTCTTGCTTCAACGAGTTGAACGAATAGCCGTAATATTTCAGCGCATTGCCGATCGTGGTCAGCTGGTAGTCGTGCACCATGGTGCGGCTGTCGCCTTCGGCCATGGCGGTATCCCAGAACTCCTTCCAGGTGGTCATCGGCTTGGTCAGCTTCTTCGTGTTGACGGCAAAGCCGGTGGTGCCCCAGTTCTTCGGCACCGCATAGGTCACCGCATCGATCGTGCCTTCCCCAGTGAAGCGGGGATCTTGCTGCGAGCCGTCGAAATTCGGCAGCTTCGCCATCTCCAGCGGCTCGATGATGCCGAGTTTCTTGTAGGTGGAAATCGTGTAGTTGGTCGGCACGAACAGGCTCCAGCCCGAGGCTCCGGCCTGCAGCTTGGCCAGCATCTCCTCATTGGAGCCGAACACATTGACCTCGACGGCGACGCCGGTGTCCTTCTTGAAGTTCTCGAAGGTCGCCGGATCATGATAGTTCGGCCAGGTGGCGATCGACATGCGGTCGCCAAGGCTTTCCGCGGCGAAGGCCGGTGTCGGCATGATGCCGATCTCGCGCGCCATCACCGCCGTGGCAATGCCAAGGCCGGTAAGGCCGAGGAAGTCGCGGCGGCCGATCGAGCCGCGCTTGAGGCGCATCAACTGGTCGACGAATTTCTCGGAACTTATCGGCAGTCCGTCACGATATGATTTCGACATGTTTATCTACCCTCTGGTTGGCCCCGTTGTTCTTGGTCTCCGCAAACGCCAGCGGCGTTCCGGAGGCAAAGCCGATGGCGACGGGTTCACCCGGCTTGAAGAGATTGCCGTGGCCGATCAGGTGATCGGCCTTGGCCAGCAGCGTTCCGATGCCCTGGACCTCGATCGCGTATTCCGCTGTCGAGCCGAGGAAAATTCGGTTGCGGACGATGCCCTTGAAAGGGCCGCCCGTCTGAGCGCCAAGGCTGAGCGATTCAGGACGAAGGCTGACCGAAACGGCCTCACCTTGCTGCAGGGCGGTGCGCTTGCGCGCTGCAATGACGGTGCCGTCGGCAAGCGCCACCTCCACCAGATCGCCCGAATGTCCGGCGACGGTACCGCTCAAGAGGTTGGTCTTGCCGACGAAATCGGCGACGAACAAATCGGCCGGTTCGTCATAGATCTCGCTCGGCTGCCCGAGCTGGACGATGCGGCCGCCGTTCATGACGCAGACGAAATCGCTCATCGACAGCGCTTCCTCCTGGTCGTGCGTGACCAGCACGAAGGTGATGCCGATCTCGCGCTGCAGGTTCTGCAGCTCGATCTGCATGTCGGTGCGCAGCTTCTTGTCGAGCGCAGCCAGCGGCTCGTCGAGCAAGAGCACCGCCGGCTTGTTGACCAGGGCTCGTGCCAGCGCCACACGCTGCTGCTGGCCGCCCGACAGTTCGTGGATCTTGCGGCGGCCATAGCCGGCGAGCCGCACCATTTCGAGCGCCTCGCCCGCTCTTGAGGCGATCTCGCGCGAAGACAGCCTTGGCCGCGCCTGGCGCAGCCCGTAGGCGACATTGTCCTCGACATCGAGATGCGGAAACAGCGCGTATTGCTGGAACACCATGTTGACCGGCCGCCGGTAGGGCGGCGTGCCGGCCATGTCCTGGCCGCGAATGAACACCCGGCCTTCGCTCGGCTGCTCGAAGCCGCCGATCATGCGCAGGCAGGTGGTCTTGCCGCAGCCGGACGGCCCGAGCAACGCGACAAAGGCGGAGGGCGGGACAGCGAGATCGATGCCGCTGACCGCGGTCACCGCGCCATAGCGCTTGGTGACGCCGCGAAACTCGATGTCCGGCACTGCGGTCAAGGCTGATGGCTCCAGCAACAGGGCAATATCGGGACGCTACCAGAGCCAATGGCGGCTAGTATATACCTCTCAGGTGGTATATCTGATCTATTTTCTCGTTTAAGGGGGTATAGATTGTCCCGCAGCGACGAATACAGCCAGCTCGCCACGCTCGTCGCGGCGACGCGGGAGACCAGTGGCGACCTGTTCGGCAATGCGCTGGTCGATTGGCTGCGGCTCCATGTCAGCTTCGACCACTGCGTGGTGTTCGGCTATCGCGGCGCGGCGCGCCCGCCGCTGCTGTTCGAAACCTTCTCGCCGGCCGAAAGCCACGTCTTCGTCGCGCTCTACCAGGAGGGACCCTATCTGCTCGACCCGTTCCATCACGCGGCGGTCGAGCGCAAGGAAGGGTTCTGGCGCATGCGCGAACTGGCGCCGGACCGCTTCTATGCCAGCGAGTATTTCCGCTCCTACTACAGCCAGACCAGGCTGGCCGAGGAGGTCGGCTTCTTCGTGCCGTTACCGGGCAAGGATGCGCTGGTGCTCTCACTGATGCGGCTGCGCGCTTCAGGCCCGTTCGGCACCGCCGATGCCAGATTGCTGCGCGACATGGCGCCGGCGGTGATCAGCTTCGCCAGGCTGCGCTGGCCCGCCCTTCCGGCCGACGAACCGGCAGAGGCGCAGCAGGACGAGACAACCACTCCGGTCAACGAGTTCGACCGCGCCCACATCTGGCAGAGCCTGTCGCTGACGCCGCGCGAAAAACATGTCGTCGACCTTGTGCTGCAGGGGCATTCGACGGAATCGATCGCCAGGGCCATGCGCATCGTGCCGGGAACCGTGAAGGTCCATCGCCGCAACATCTACCGCAAGCTCAAGATCAAGTCGCAGGCTGGCCTGTTCGCACGTTTCGTCGAGATCATCGACGCGCGGATAAGGTAGCTACTTCGCCCCCGCCGCTTACCTGGGCAATCGCTTCGGATTTCGAATTCGCGTCACTTTTTTGCGAACGCCGGCGCTGCCCCTCACCTGCCTGCCGGCATCCTCTCCCCGTATAGGGACGGGGAGAGGGGCGCAGTAATTACCGGTTTCGCCAATGTCCAACGTTGCAAGACAGGCGACGAGGTTATCGCGAGCCCCTTCTCCCCGTCACTATACGGGGAGTCGAGGCGTGGTCCGCGCAGCGGACGAAAAGCCAACTGCTTGGCTTTTCGAACAACGAACGCCCGGCAGGGCGATGAGGGGCAGCGCAGACCTCGACAATTGGGTGGATTGCCCATGACGATTGATCAGGCTATCGCGTCGCCGTTCCACGACCCGGTCTCGACCATCCGCTTCAGCAGGGGCGCCGGCTTGAACACGTCCTTGCCTGTCCGTTGATGCCAGTACTCGAGCCGCTCGATGATCCTGGCCGGGCCTTCGAGGCCAGCCCAGAACATCGGCCCGCCCTTGCCGATGGGAAAGCCGTAGCCATTGACCCAGACGACATCGATGTCGGACGCACGGGCCGCTATGCCTTCCTCAAGGATCTTGGCGCCCTCGTTGACCAGGGGGTAAAGCGTGCGCTCGATGATTTCCTCCGCACTGATCGCGCGCGGCACGATGCCCTTCTCCGCGGCCTTGTCGCGGATCAGCGCTTCAACCTCGGGATCCGGCACTGGTGTACGCGCGCCAGCCTCGTAAAGGTAAAAACCCCGGCCGGTCTTCTGGCCGAAACGCCCCTGTTCGCACAGCGTGTCGGCGATCACGGCCGACAGGCCACGCGCCTTGCGGTTGCGCCAGCCAATGTCGAGACCGGCGAGATCGCCCATCTGGAAAGGCCCCATCGGCCAGCCGAAATCGGTGAAGACCTGGTCGATCTGGCTGGGCGTCGCGCCTTCCAGAAGAAGCGCTTCCGATTCCGAGCCGCGCGCGGCCAGCATGCGGTTGCCGACGAAGCCGTGGCAGACGCCGACGACAACGGCCACCTTGCCGATCCGCCGCGCCAGGTCGACGACGGTCGCCAGCGCATCGGGCGCGGTCTTGTCGGCGCGCACGATCTCCAGGAGCTTCATGACATTGGCCGGCGAGAAGAAATGCAGGCCGAGCACGTCCTGCGGCCGCGAGGTCGAGGCGGCGATTTCGTTGATGTCGAGATAGGAGGTGTTGGTGGCGAGGATCGCGCCCGGTTTGGCCACCGCTTCGAGCTTGCCGAACACCTCCTTCTTGACCGCCATGTCCTCGAACACCGCCTCTACGATCAGGTCGCAATCGGCGAGATCGGCATAATCGGTGGAGCCCTTGAACTGGGCGAGCCGCTCGCGCTTGGCGACTTCGCTTAGCGAACCGCGCGTGACGGACACCGAGTAGTTTCTGTCGATCGTCGCCCCGCCGCGCGCCAATGCCTCATG
>NZ_RZPH01000034.1:0-15096 GCF_004022825.1 Mesorhizobium sp. M7A.F.Ca.CA.004.04.2.1 | reverse complement strand
CCCCAAGCGCCTGTGGGCAGCAACGAGATGGTCTTGCGCGGGGCGCTGGTCAGTTCCGGCCCGATCTTCTCGCCCGAACCAGTCTATGTGCCGCTTCTCGATGCGCCGCCGTTGCTCCAGAAGCCGGTGCGCGTCATCGCGTTCTACCTGCCGCAATTCCACCCGATCCCCGAAAACGATGAATGGTGGGGACAGGACTTCACCGAATGGTCTAATGTCCGGCCCGCTGAGCCGCAATTTATCGGTCACCACCAGCCGCACGTGCCGGATACGCTCGGCTACTACGACTTGCGCGATACTGCTGTGCAGCATCGCCAGATCGAACTGGCAAGGCTCTATGGAGTGGAAGGCTTCTGCTTCTATTTTTATTGGTTCGGCGGCAAGAGGCTCCTGGAAAAGCCGCTCGAAAACTGGCTCGAGGATAAGCGCCTCGACATGCCATTCTGCGTCTGCTGGGCCAACGAGAATTGGTCGCGCCGCTGGGACGGAATGGACCAGGAGATCCTGATCGCTCAGGATCACTCCCCCCAGGATGATCTCGCGTTCATCGCCGAGGTCGCGCCCTATCTTCGTGACCCTCGCTACATCCGCATCAATGGCAAGCCGCTGTTGCTCGTCTATCGGCCAAGCCTGCTCCCGGCGGCGGCTGAGACAGCGCGGCGCTGGCGGACTTGGTGCCGGGAGAACGGCATCGGCGAGATTTTCCTGGCCTACACCCAGTCCTTCGAATCTGTGCCCCCCCATCGCTACGGGTTCGATGCCGCCGTGGAATTTCCGCCAAACAATTCCGCGCCGCCAAATGTCACGCATACAGTGACGCCGCTGCATGAGGATTTTGCCACGACCGTCTATGACTGGTCGGTATTCCCACAACGCAGCGAAACCTACTCATCCCGCAAATACAAGCTCTTCCGTTCGGTTTGCCCGGGCTGGGACAATACCGCACGCCGCAAGCGCGGCGGCACGGTGTTCATCAACAACACCCCCGAGCTGTATCGCAGATGGCTGGACAATGCCATTGAGGACACCTTGGCCCATATTAGCGAGCCATCCGAGCGGGTGGTTTTCGTCAATGCCTGGAACGAGTGGGCGGAAGGCGCTCACCTGGAGCCCGATAGCGTTAACGGCCACGCCTATCTGCAAGCGACCCGCGACGCTTTGGAGGCGGCGAAGGGGAAGTCCAAGGCCAGGATTGCAATCGTTTCCCACGACGCCCACCCGCATGGGGCGCAATTGCTGGCTCTCAATCTGGCCAAGGGATTCAAGCAGCTTGGTTTTGAGCCCGATCTCATCGTGCTGGGCGACGGTCCGCTGCTCGGCCGTTTCGCCCACGCCGCGACCGTGCACAGGATCGACTTGCCTGAACAAGGCGATGCCGATGTGTTGAAACGTCTGGCCACCATTAGAAACAACGGTGCCGAGGTCGCCGTCGTGAATACCACCGTATCCGGAAAGCTCATCCCGCTGCTGAAGCAGGCAGGGTTCCGCACCGTTTGCCTCGTCCATGAACTGCCCGGAATATTGGCGTCCTACGGTCTTGCTGACGCAGCCGCAGCCATTGTTGAGAACGCTGAAACGGTCGTTTTCCCAGCCGAGATCGTCAAAGCCGGATTCGAAGAGTTTGTTGGCCAACCGGTCAGCCAGTCGGTAGTCAGGCCGCAAGGACTCTATCTGCGTACGCCCTACCTCGCCGAGGATCGCCAGCAGGTCCGCGAGGCGGTCCGCGCACGATTAGGGCTTTCGCCAAATGCAAGCATCATCCTGTGCGCGGGCTATGCCGACCATCGCAAGGGCCTCGATCTTTTCGTTGATGCTTGCGTCAAGGTTATCGCATCCAGGCCGGATGCGGTTGCAGTCTGGGTCGGTCATGTCGATACCGTCTTTCACGCCAAGCAAATGCGACGGGTGAAGGAAGCGGGACTGGAGAGCCGCTTCGTCTTTGTCGGATTGGTGGAAAATCCGCAGGAATACTATTTCGCCGCAGATATCTATGCCTTGACCTCGCGTGAGGATCCGTTCCCCTCGGTGGTGCTCGAGGCGCTGGATGCCACAGTGCCGGTCGTTGCCTTTGAGGGCGCTGGTGGCTTCCAGGATCTGCTGAAGCGGGATTGCGGTATCCTCGTGCAGGCATTCGACACCGATGCGATGGCCGAGGTCATTGGCAATCTGCTCGACAATCCAAGTGAAGCCCGGCGTCTCGCCAGCGTTGGCCGCGATATCGTCCGCCAGGAGTTCAGCTTCAGCCATTACCTGCATGATCTGCTGATTTACGCCGAAAAGCCATTGCCGCGGGTGTCGGTCATCGTGCCTAACTACAACTACGCCCGATACCTGGGCGCACGTCTAGGCTCCATTGTCGATCAGACGATAAAGCCCTACGAGTTGATCGTGCTTGACGATGCTTCGACCGATGATAGCGTCGAAGTCATCGAGAAATTTCTGGCCGGTTGCGACATTCCATACCGGCTGGTGGCCAATGCGCAGAATTCAGGATCGGTATTCCGCCAATGGATGCGGGGGGTCGAAATGGCGCGCGGCGATTATGTCTGGATCGCCGAAGCCGACGACCTCGCCGATCCCGATTTTCTGGCCGAGCTTCTGCCCGCCTTCGAACGCGAGGAGGTGGTGATGAGCTATTGCCAGTCGCGACAGATGGACGGCGCCGGCCGGGTCTTGTCCGAACACTATCTCGACTATGTGTCGGACATCGACCGGTCTCGCTGGACGAAACCCTACGTCGTGGACGGCCGCCGGGAAATCGCCGAGGCACTTTACCTCAAGAACACCATTCCGAACGTCAGCGGCGTCTTGTTTCGAAGGGAGGCGCTCAGCAATGCGATGGCCAAACACAGCGAAGAGATCATGTCGTTGCGCAACGCCGGGGATTGGGTGACATATTTGCGTCTGCTCGAAAATGGTTCGATCGCTTTTTCCCCGCGTTCGCTCAATTCACACCGCCGGCATCAGTCGAGCGTAACCATAGGAAATTTCGATCTCAGGCACCTACAGGAGATCAGGCAGGTACAGGCCGATACAATCCGCAGCCACGATCTTGGACCTGCCGCGCTCGAACGAGCGAGCATCTACAGCCATGAACTCAGTGAACGATTTGGTATTCCAATTCAAGAATGACGACGCTGGTGACTGTGGGGAGTTAGATGTCTACAGAGCGTCGAGGAGATTTTAGTGAGAGTTCTTTTTCTGGGAGCGCCAATAGCTCCGCATCCTGATCCGCAGATTGCTTTTGAAAAGAAATTCGAAATCATTGGATATAACACCGGAAATCTTCTGATAGGGCAGTCTCTGTTCGAGGAAATTCGCTTTGAAGAGTTCGGTCAGGGGTTGGACTATTCCCCGCAAGAAGCAAACGAACGTTTCGACATCATTGCTATCGCCGCAGCAAATTTCATTTTCAAAAATTTTGATTTGTCCTACTTGGCTGACTTTATCGAGCCGACCAAGCTGCCATGCTTGGTTGCCGGCCTCGGGGCGCAAGCTTCTATCATCGGTGAAAAAGTCACAGATATCCCAGAGGGCAGTAAACGCTTCCTTCGTATCATATCGGAACGCAGCAAGACCGTGGGCGTGCGTGGCCATTTTACGGCTGAAGTCATGAATGACTTTGGGATAACGAACGTCAGAGAGGTTGGATGCCCAAGTTTGTTTCGCAAATTGCGTCCGGATTTGAAGATAAAGAGGCCAGGAAGAGACGCCGAGCTGAGGGTTGCAGTGAACGGATCACGCAACGTATTTCTTCATTCGGCCAATCCCGAAGCTGCCCGGCGCGTTGAAGCTGATCTTTTGAAATTATCCGCTCACAAAAAATATCCATATGTTCTTCAGAACGAAGAACCGGAAATGAAAATGCTACTTTCCAGAGATGGGAGAGAAGACGATTTTGGGGTCGCCCAGGCAGTGCTCGGGCAGATGAACATGGAAATGGATCCGTCGCTCTATGTAAAGCATGTCAAAGAGAACGCAAAAATGTTCTTTGATTTGGCAGAGTGGGATGCGTACATCTCGAAATTCGACTATTCGATAGGAACGCGCTTCCATGGAAATCTGATTGCATTAACCAACGGTGTTCCTGCAACCATAATTTCCCACGATTCGAGGACGACGGAAATGGCGGAACTTATGAGCATCCCGCATATCCCGGTCGATAAAGTGGGACAATTGAACGTCAACGAGCTTGTGCAGGCTGGCAACTATGATGAGTTTCAGCGCAAGTACACTGTACTATATGATCGTTTTGCCCAATTCCTTTCGGAGAATGGGGTTGCCCACCGGCTAGAATAGCACCGTGGAGCTGAACTCGGACCGAAGCAGCATTCTGTTACGGCTTCATTTTTGAAAATCCTGATGGTGCTCCATGAATTCTGATTCCTATCCAGTTTACCGCCGGGCAGGTTACTGCCCAATCTGTGAAGCCAATGTCGAGTTTTCCGCCCACTATGATTGGTATCGTGATCATCTGCTCTGCTCCAGATGTGGATCGATCCCGCGTGAGCGCGCTTTGGCTCTTACGCTCACGCGACATGTCTCTCGTTGGCGCAACCTTGTTATTCATGAATCGTCTCCCACTCCCCGCGGAATTTCTCCGAAGTTGAAGCGGGAATGTGCCGGTTATGTTGAATCGCAGTACTTTCCCGGAGAGCGTTTGGGCTCGTCCGTCAAGGGCTTCCGAAACGAGAACCTGGAGGCGCAGACATTTGGTGATGCGACTTTCGATGTCGTCGTTACACTTGATGTCATGGAGCATGTGAATATGCCGGAGCGGGTGACAAAGGAGATTGTCCGCACCCTGAAACCAGGCGGCGCTTATCTGTTCACCGTTCCCACCTACAAGGGCAAGATCGACAGTGAGCGCCGTGCGCTCTACAGGCCGGACGGAACGATCCAGCACACCGGCGAGCCGGAATATCATGGCAATCCTGTTAGCGATGCTGGTTCGCTGGTAACATTTCACTACGGCTATGACCTGCCGGAACTGATCCACCGATGGTCAGGAATGGATGTCGAGGTATGCCGTTTTCATGATCACTGGCACGGCATAATAGGCGAATTTACAGAAGTATATTTGGCACGGAAGCACGCCCGCTAACCAGGCCGAGGCTTTCGTCAGGAGCGAACGTAGTATGCAGATCGATAAGTTGGCAGCGATGTGGCAGGGCTATAGGCAGCGGGGCGTCATCCCAACGATCCACCTTGACGACGGGATGTTCAAAGGCAATCCCTTTCTTGATGACTACGACATTGTTGGCGAAAGCGTGTTGAAGGTGATCGTATCGATCTTGGCAATCGCCCGGAAAGAAGCCATTTACAATATTATGGATTTTGGATGCGGCCATGGGCGTGGCGCTCGCTACATCCGGTCACTGTTCCCTGCCGCCAAGATAACCTTCTGCGATATCGATCCGAGCTGCGTCGAATTTTGCGCCCACGAGTTCGGGGGAGATGCGGTGCTTTCGTCTGAGCATCCCTCTGACATTAAAATCCCAGGCGGCATGGATCTAATCTGGGTTGGCTCTGTCTTCACCCATGTCGATTACGAGAGAATGCAAATTCTTTTCGATAAGCTTTTTGCGGCATTGGGGCGCGGGGGGATACTGATCGCAACCTTCCGGGGGCACAACACGTACGAGATCACAAAGAACGACCCGATCCAAGCTGCTGCCCAAGCACAAATGCTGAAGGACTACGAGCAGACAGGGACTGGCTATTGGCCATACCCAAATGCCGCAGGCCAAGTTGGCATGAGCGATTGGGGACTTTCGCTTGCATCGATCGAGCGAGTTGTGGCGCTAGGCAAACGGCACGCCAATGCTCGCTTGGTCGGCTATAGCGAATCCGGATGGGCGAACGTCCACGATGTTGGCGCTTGGACGAAACGCTGAACCACCGTGTATTCGACATGGCGGTCGAGAAGTCGGTTATTCTGGTCCTCAAACTGGTGGATCAAAAGGTATCCCGTTTCCGACTGAGCGAATCTGCCAAGCACGCTGCCTCTACAGAAGCGGGTCCGTCTGCTTCCCTCGGACCAATCCAAAGATTTCGATTAAATCCCTTATCGATTGGTAACTTTTGCAAGGGCTTGCTGATTTGCGTAGCTGGGCATCTCACCGAGCCTTATCAGCGCAATGTCGCCCTGGATTTCCACACTACCGGGGGCTGGCCATACCGGCATCGCCGAAAGACGAACAATCGTCTGGTCAACCTGATCTGGGGTAGCACCGTTCAAATTGGAGTAGCCGAGCAATTTCATGTAATAAGCGATGCGCCAACCGTTGCCACCGTCCCATTCGAAGAACGAGTGGCCGACTGTCGAGCCGGGCTGCTTGGGATAGTTGGTCACAAATGGCTGGGCGCCAAACACGCTCAGAGCATAGCTGCGCTTTACATCAAAACCGCGCGCGGCCGACAGCCTGTCGAAGATGGCGCCCGCCATGAGTGTATCATGCTTGTCGACCAGATAGTTAGACGCCTGACGATAGTTCTGGGCCACCAGAATTTGGAAAATTGCCACGGCCATCAAGATGGTTGAGGCTACGCGGGTTCTCGATTCTCTGCTCGTCACCGCGACATAGGCAAACATCCAAACTGCAATCGGAACCCCGACGAGGCTCCTGACAGGCATGCTGCCCGCAGCGAGGAGGTGAAAGCCGAAGGGAATAAGCAATGAAGCGAAGGCAATTGCCGTCAACAGCAATTTCGAGCGGGGCAATTCCTTCAATAGCGCCCAACCGCCAAGGATCAACAAGAGCGGAATTGCCCACAACGCGACGTCATATGTGCGCCGGTCCAGACCATAGATCCCGCCTATCGCTCCAAGCACACGCCCAATAACTGTGGCCGGATGTTGAAGCAAAAAGCCAGGCTGGGAAAGCGAGTCGAAATACTCGTTTCTAGCGGGGGTGAACGATCTGAAAATGGCATCGCCGACGACATAGAACAATATGGCACCAGCCAGCAGAATACCGGTCCGAAGCAGGTCTTTTGGCAGCGATTCGCTCCTTCCTGCCCGTGCTTGCAGAATTGAGATCGCGATGCCCAGGACCAGAATTGCCGGTGCGAAACTCTGGTAGATCGAGATGGCGAAGGCGCCGACTCCCACAGCTCCGAGAAAGCGAGGGCTGAGTGGGGAAACCTCCTCCTTGCGGATCAGCCAAAGCGCTAGAGCGGTCGCGAACAGGCCGACGCCGATAGCGGCAATGTTTGAATAAAATTCGACGATAAAAAACCAGGTCGGGAAAGCACAGAAAATCGCAAAACATGCGTACTCAGCGATGGAGAGCTCTTGCTTGTTAATGACATCCATGACGAGGAGGTAGGCGGCCACGCAACCGGCGCCAAAGACAGCTGGAGCCAAGAAAGGCATTACCGGATGAGGAATAAGGAACCTCTCGATCAGATATGCCCCCCAGCGTCCTTGAATGATCCAGACGGATGCGTCCGTTCTGAAGGCTGTTACTTCCTCATCCACTGACAGCGGAAAGGAAGCCAGCTCGGAAAAATACATCGCGGCGAAAATCGCAAAGAGATTAATGGCTGGTCGTATTGTGCTCGGTCGCGTCAGCATGATCTGCGGAGTATCCATCGAGAAATCACGAAGTTGAGGATGGTCGTGATGGCAAGGGTGACAAAGAAGGCTGCTGCAGCATTTTGCAGAACGCTTTCAAGCGTTTTGAGGGCTGCTAGGCCGAGCACGAACACGACCGCAATCGACGCCCCGATTGCCAGTCGATCGGCGATGCCCGTGCGGCCGCCGGGAAAGACGCGATCGGGATAGAACACCATTACGAACACAAGTCCTGTCAGCCAAGCGAGCGCGTAAGACAAACTTGAGGGCAGGACGACAAGGCCGGCAAAATAGACAAGGCTGGTCAGGGCGGTATTTAGTCCGCCGGCGACAAGAAACCGGACGGCGTCTCCGCCAATGCGATCAGCGGTCATCCTGCCTGACCGTATCCAGGAAATCCGCATAGTCCCTGATGTAATCGCCAGCATCATAGTTGTGCGAAGCCATGACCAGCAATGCTGTATCGGGTTGGAATTTATACTGAATTCCCCAAATGCCGGGCGGAATGTAGAGGCCGATCGAGGGTTCGGTCAACGAAACCTCTTTTCTCTCATGGCCGTCGTCAACGACAACGGACAGGCGGCCATGGGCCGCGATCAGGAATTGATGGCACTCGCGATGCGCATGCTCACCCCTGACCTTGTCGGAGGGAACGCCATAAACCAGAAAGGACCGGGCCGGCTTAAACGGTAGGTTTGCACCGAATTCGAGCGGGGCGAGTTCGCCTCGCAGATCGCTAAAATGCGGCAGCCGCCAGAGCTCGGTACCACCCACCCCAAGCGACATTTTCTCGCCCACTGCGCCGGGGAAGGTTTGCGTCAAGGCTGGCACGATCTTCGGGCCGGTCTGGTAGCCGATGATGACTGCGGGATTTCCGACCACGACGGCGTTGGCAGGGACGCTCTTGGTCACCACGGCGCCGGCGCCGACCATCGCCTGGCGGCCGACGACAATGCCCGGCAGGATTGTGGCATTGGCGCCGATGGAAGCGCCGTCCTCGATCGTGGTCAGCAGAAACGCCTCGGGATATCCCTTGGAGCGTGGGAAGCGATCATTGGTGAAGGTCGCATTCGGGCCGACAAACACACGATTGCCCAGGCGCACCCCGTCCCACAGTTGGACGCCGCTCTTGACAGTCACGTCATCGCCGACGATCACGTCGTTCTCGATGAAGACGTGATCGCAGATGTTGCAGTTCGAGCCGAGCACGGCCCCAGGCAGCACGTGAGCGAAGGCCCAAATACGCGTTCCGTCGCCGACATGGGAGCTTTCGCAGATACCCCGTTCGTGCACGAAAAATGGCTTGGCGTTCATTTCGCTGTTCCGTCAACGACGCGGCTGATGATCCGAAGTGGGCGCGATTTGGTGTTTTCAACTGCCCGCCAGAGATAGCAACCAAGAATCCCTTGGACTAGAAGACTGGCCGAACCGAAGCCCGTGATCAGCAGCACCAGTGTCGTATAGCCAGCGGGGTCTATATTGCCAAGTAGCCGTGCAATCACGGTAACGACTGCAAATAGGAGACTTAGCGCACAGCCGGCAAATCCTACCCAGAGGGTGAGCATTATCGGAAAATCAGAGAACGAGAAAATGCTGTCCATCATGTATCGGAACCGCCGTGCCATGCCCCAGGCGCTTGTTCCGTGCTTTCGTTCGCGCCGCCGATAAGGCACGAATTCCCGCCTGAAGCCGACCCAGAAAAGTTGTATGACAAGCGAGCTGTTCGGCTCCTCGATCGAGAGGATCGCTTCCAGAACCTGACGGTTGCAGGCGAAGATATCCACTCCGCCACTCGGCATGCTGGGCAGGACGAGCCTGCGGTAGGCCGACCAGAAAGCCCTCGACAGAAATTTGGTCAAGGGCGGATCGCTACGCCCGGTTCGCTGCCCAAACACGACGTCAGCCTCGTCCTTTTCCAGCTTCGAAAAGAATTCGACGATCAGTTCAGGCGGCTCCTGCAGGTCGGCGGCCATCGCAGCGACCTGGTCACCCGAAGCGTGTTCGAGCCCGGTTCGAATAGCAGTGAACGAACCAAAGTTCCGGCTATGGAAGATGATCTTGTAATCATAGCCCGAGCCTTTCAATTCCTTGATCAGCAGCGGGCCGGATTCGTCCGGCGACCCGTCGACGACGAAGACGAACTCGATGTCGCTATGATATCTGGAGTGGAAATCGGCGACTGCGCCCAGGAGGGAAGGGATGTTCGCCTGATTTCGATAGATCGGGAAAACGATCGAGCGTGTTGTCACATTGTCTCCCATTCGCGGAGGGCCAGGCAAACCCGCTCTACCTCGTCGTCCCTCATATCGGGATAGCAGGGGACCGAACAGAGACGGCTGACGCTGGCCCTCGATACGGTGAGATTTTCGCTCCCCATCATCGGTAAGTCCGCCCAGCCGACCTGGTCGCAATCCAGCACAGGGTAGTGTATGTCAGTGTCGATGCCGCGCTCTTTCATGAACGCCCTGAAGGCGTCCCGGTCGTCGCAAAGCGCGACCGCGAGGTGCGCGACAGCGCCTTCGCCACCTTCCAGGAACTGGAATCGACGCCCGGCAACCGACTTGTACTGGTCTAGGATGCCACGCCGCTGCTGGTTGCGTCTATCCACATCGCCCAGCAAAACGTCCAGTATCGCGGCTTGAACTTCATCCATGCGGGAGTTGCGGCCGTTGGGCACGCCGACATGATATTTTGAACTCCAGCCATATTGTTGCAGTTGCCGTACATGCGCGGCGGTTGCCGTGTCGGAGGTAAGAACAGCGCCGCCGTCCCCCATGGCTCCGAGATTTTTGGTTGGGTAAAAGCTGAACGTGGAGATATCCCCCAGCGAGCCTGCAACGTCGCTTCCGATTCTCGCCCCGTGCGCCTGCGCGCAATCTTCCACGATTGGAATGTGCGAGAGGCCAGCCTGCTCAAGTCCGTCCCGGATGGCGCGGACATCAACGACGCCACCATAGAGGTGGGTGGCGACGATCGCAGCGGTGTCTGCGCTGGCTGCTTTCAGTACCGATTGAAGGGCTATGAGTTGGCTGGCTGGTTCGATATCGACATAGTGCGGAACGAGATCATTCTGCCAGCAGGCACAACTGGCATAGCCCCCCGCATTGGCGGCGACGATCACCTCGCGCCCGTCGTAGCGCTTGGTCACTGCGGCCAATGCAAGTTCGAGCGCATCCGTCCCGTTGGCCACGAGAACGCATTCCGAAACACCTATGAATCTGGAAAAATTTGCCGCAAACCTTTTGCCGATAGCGCCATTGAGCCACCATCCCGAACGTAGCGTGTTCACTACCTCACTCTCGATTTCGACCTGGTAGCGCTGATACAGGCGCTTCAGATCATTCATCGGAACAGATTCTTGTCTCGTCATCGGTAACTCAACGGCTCGAGCGCAATTCATTTTAGTAACGTCCGCAGGGCGCAACGTTGGCATACTCAACTACAGCAGGTGCGACGAATTGGAATCTGAACTGCGAGCAAATAGTATCCGGGAAGAGTACCTTTAAGACTTAGCTCGCGTTCCAGCCCTCTTTGCAGGTTTCGTCGTGAAGGCTTCGACCCTTCCGTTCTTAAGCGTCATTCTTTTCGTACATACGCTTTCGAGCAGGCTCTCATTGTGGGTCGCCAGGACGATGATGCCTGCCTTCTCTGCCAGTTCATCCATGCGTCGTTTGGCTTTTTCCTGAAACGCGGCGTCGCCGGCGCCGATCCACTCGTCCATCAGCAGAATTTCGGGGTCAAGCGCTGTAGCCGCAGAGAAAGCAAGACGAGCGGCCATACCCTGGCTATAGGTTTTGAAAGGGACATCGATAAAGTCGCCAAGTTCGCTGAAGGCGATGATCTCCGGCATTTTTTCTTGGATCTCGGCCTCGGTCCACCCGCTGATCAAACCCCTCAGAACAATGTTTCGCCGCCCCGTCGCTTCGGGGCGAAATCCTATGTTGATGTTGAACAAAGCGTCGACTTTGCCTTCGATGGCTACTATGCCGGACGATGGCTGATAGATGCCGTACAACACCTTGAGCAGTGTCGTCTTGCCGGCCCCGTTTGGGCCGACCAAGCCTAACCGATCGCCTGCTTTGAGTTCAAAGCTGACATCTTCCAGCGCCTGCACGACCTGCTTGCCGCCGGAACGTCCGATTTTGCCTCCAAGACCACCCAGGCGCCGGTCAGGCGCCGTAAGCGTCAACTTTTCGTAGAGGCGGTAGGCGAGGCTGACATTGTCCAGCTTGATGGAAATCATTTTGAGCTCAGATCAGGAAAACGACGCGCTTGCGATATCCGCCCAGCAGCAGCAACGCAACCGCCCAGAAAGCCAAAGAGATGTAGGCGGTCACAGCAAAGGCATGCATTGGGAAGTCGCCGCTCGCGATTGGCGCGCGCACCACTTCCAGAAAATATGTGAACGGATTCCAATGATAGGCATAGTTCTGTATACCGCCTTGCCCATGATAGGCCCAGAAGACTGGCGTAAGAAACGTACCGACCCGCATGATGTTGCCGACGATGAACTGGGCATCGGGAAAGAATGCACCCAGGAATGCGAAAACCGTTACGATTGCAGGGGTCGCGAGCACAATCAGCAATAACCCCGGGACAGACAATAGCCACTCAGCGCTGATTCCCAAGCCGCTCAGCAGCAGGATGACGATGCAACCCGCCACCGAATAGCTCGCTCGGATGACACATTGCACCGTCAGCCGCATCACATACACGAAGAGTGGCAGCCTCGTGCCTTGAATGAAACTGGCTTCGCGGGAGAACAGGGGCACGCTCAGGCTGATCATCTCCATGAGGTAGAACCAGACAACCAGGCCGATCGAAGCATAGGCCGTGTATCCGGCCGAATCCGTGTCTTTGGTCTTGAAAACGAAGATGAAAGTGCCAATGAATGCCAGATAATTGACCAGCATCCAAAGCGGGCCGAGCGTCGTGCGTCTGTGCTGATCGCCGATGTCCTCGTGGGCAAGCGCGATCCAGACCCGGTGTAATCTCATGGCCTTTGAGATGTCGTCAAAAGCGCCGTTTAGTGCCGCAATCATAGCTGGGAGTATCGCAATCCGTTGTTCTGGCGCATTATTCTTCGCTGGCCATAGCGAACCACCAAGCCCGTCTCTAATAGCCATTTCGATGGGCATATGGCAACGCATTGCGTCGTAACGCGGTGGGGAGCAGAGTCAACTGCGGCAAAACTGAGCGCATGCTGATGCTGCGTGGCTTATCTATTAGCGTTTGATAATGTTGACTTTACGGCAATCGCCCGAGCATGATCCATGTTCTCCACTGGAAGCCTCTTGTCCGAAAAAAAACCTCTAGCTATGCCCCCGCCCCCGAAGTATGCGATATAGGACGGCGGGGGCCGGGGATAGCACTTGAGCAAGGTGATTGGTCGCGAAGTAACTTCGTGTTCGCACCTCGCTGGTGTCGATGCCCTTGAGCCTGGAGTCTAGTGCCGTCCAATGAATTCCCACCTAGAAGCTGTGTTCGGGCTCAGGCCACAGATGCGGCGCGCCTTCATCATGGTCCAGGACGTGGTCATGGTCCTGGTCGCCGTGGCACTCAGCCTCGTGCTTTCGCGGTCTAATCTTTCGTTCGACGCGCTCTCCAAGGAGGGTCTGGCGACATGGGCGGGCATCGTCGTCATCAGCCATTTGCTGTTCCGCTACAGTGGCCTCTACACCACCGTCTGGCGCTTCGCCTCGACGCCGGACTTTTTCAACATCCTGAAGAGCTGCGCGATTTTGACGTTCACTCTTTACATGGCATCGCTGCTGCTGCGTTTTTACCGGCCGGTGGCGGGGCTCAACGAGCGTCAGTTCATCGTCTTCTTCCTCGTCTCCTTCACCATCATATCGGCACCCCGGCTATTCTACCGCTTCCTGCGTGACGGCGCGAGCTGGGGCATTCTTGGCCGCAAGTCCGATGATACTGAGCCCAAGCGCGCGCTGTTCGTTGGCCGGCTCGGCGAGGCCGACCTGATCATTCGCTTCACGCGCACGGCGCAACCGGCTGACTATTCCATCGCAGGCATCATGGCGACCGAGCGCGGCGCGCCATTGGGCACGCGGATTCAGGGTGTTCCCGTGGTGGCGACCCTGCCGCGTCTGATCGATGTCCTGGAAGATTACGCGACCGGCACCAAAAGCCTGGACCTGCTGATTTTCGGCAGCGGCGCCGAGCACGAAATCGAGGACTATTCGGAACTCGTGCGCATTGCCCGGCACGGCGACATAAATGTGGTGCAGTTCTCAGGCCTTTCGGAGTTGGAACAGCACGGAAAGCTGGTTCTCGACACCGTCGAGATGGAAACGATCCTGCGCCGTCCGGCGGTCGCGTCCGACATCCAGCGCATCGGCGCCTTTGTCAGCGGCAGACGCGTTCTGGTGACCGGCGGCGCCGGTTCTATCGGCCAGACGCTGGTCAAGCGGTCGCTGGAACTGGGAGCCGAGGCGGTGCTGGTCGCCGACAACTCCGAGTTCGGCATCTTCCAGCTGAGCCAGTATGTTGACGAGAAGGACCATGACCGACTCAAGGTCCGCATCGTCGATGTCTCCGACCGGCGCCAGATAATGCGTGTCGTCACGGAATTCCGGCCGGACATCATCTTTCACGCCGCGGCGCTCAAGCACGTGCCGCTGCTCGAGGAGAACTGGGATTCGGCCATTCAAACCAACATTTTCGGAACGCTCGTCTGCGCCGAGGTTGCCGCCAAGTGCGGGGTTGCGCAATTTGTCCTGATATCGAGCGACAAGGCGGTGGATCCCTCATCGGTGCTTGGCATGACGAAGCGGGCCGCCGAACAGATCATCAGTGCCTTGCACGGCACGCCGGCAGGCGAGACGGGCGGGCGCCTCCCGGCCACCAAGTTCATTGCAGTGCGGTTCGGCAATGTCTTCGGCAGCAATGGTTCGGTGGCGACCATATTCCAGGCGCAGATCGAGGCTGGGGGGCCCGTCACCATCACCGACCGGCGCATGACGCGCTATTTCATGACCGTGGCCGAAGCCGTCGATCTCGTCATCATGTCGGCGGCCGATGCCGGGTCGCGGCAGAGCGGAGACGATTATGCCGTCTATATGCTCGACATGGGCAAGCCGGTGCCGATCCTTGAAGTGGCCGAAACGATGATCCGCTTGTCCGGAAAGAGCCCATACAAGGACATCGCGATCCGGTTCACGGGCATCAGGCCGGGCGAAAAACTTCACGAAACGCTGCATGGCGAAGACGAGGAACTCGTCGAACTCGGCATCTCGAAGGTTTTCGGTCTCAGCACGGACGTCGTGGAATGGTCGGATGTCCAGGTCGCGCTCTCGGCCCTGCAGCAGTCGGCGAAAAATCAGGACAAGGCTGCCGCGCTCGCCGCATTGGCAGGTCTCGACCGCGCCAAGAAGGCCAGGGCAAGTGCACGTCAAGACGCGATCCCGAAAACGGCGGGGCAGGCGAGCTAGGCCCGGTTCAGAATTCAGAAAGCGATCTTGCTCGTGAGCAAAGATGATCTGCGCATCGCGGTCCTGA
Organism: Mesorhizobium sp. M7A.F.Ca.CA.004.04.2.1; assembly: GCF_004022825.1. NCBI lineage: Bacteria > Pseudomonadati > Pseudomonadota > Alphaproteobacteria > Hyphomicrobiales > Phyllobacteriaceae > Mesorhizobium > Mesorhizobium sp. M7A.F.Ca.CA.004.04.2.1. Next base: position 2 of record NZ_RZPH01000034.1, on the reverse strand, counting down.
TG
>NZ_RZPH01000349.1:0-5458 GCF_004022825.1 Mesorhizobium sp. M7A.F.Ca.CA.004.04.2.1 | reverse complement strand
CCCCACAAGGGGGAGGGTGAAAGGGCGCTGATGCAAAATGCCTGTCGCAGTGCTTGCGCAGGTGCCGCCGAACAGGCCAGTTTGCGCCTGCAGAATCGGTGAGAGCGCAATGACCATCCACACCATCAAGGCCCGGGGCATTTCGGTTTCGCTCGACCTCACGGTCGGCCACATCGCCGACATGGTCGTCGAGGGTGGCGGGCGGCAGCTGAAGCCGCTGCACCGCGCACCCTGGGTCGATGCGAACGAGACACTGCCGGACAATTTGCCGGAAGGCACCGTTCGGCTGTCCGGCGATTTCCTCTGCGCGCCGTTTTCGCGCAGCGATGTCGAGGAAGCGCCGCTGCATGGCTGGCCGGCCAACAGCGCCTGGGATGTCGTCGAAAGTGCCGCGACAGACGATGGCTGGCGCGCGGTCTATCGCCTGCGGCACAAGGTGATGGGCGCTTCGATCGACAAGATCCTGACGCTGCGCGACGGCCATCCCTTCCTCTACCAGGAACATGTGTTTTCCGGCGGCCATGGTGCGATTTCGGTCGCGCATCACCCGATGACGACAATGACGGGCGGCGGCAGGCTGGCCTTTTCGCCGAAGCGGTTTGCCGCGACGCTGGACGACCCGCTGGAGCCGGATCCCGCACGCGGCCGCTTCCTGCTGGCCTATCCGGCACGATCCGCCGATCTCGGCCGTTTTCCCGCCGCAGGCGGCGGTACGCTCGACCTGACGGAATACCGCATGGGCGACCTGCGCGAGGATTTCCTCACGCTGGTCGAGACAGATCATGGCGGACCGGGCTGGACCGCGCTGGCGCGCCAGGCCGAGGACGATCTGGTGCTGGTGCTGAAGAACCCTGCCGAGCTACCGATCACCATGCTGTGGCTCAGCAATGGCGGGCGCGACTACGCGCCCTGGAGCGGCCGCCACCTTGGCGTGCTCGGCATCGAGGATGGCCGCGCCGCCGTCGGCCATGCCGCCTCGATCGGCGACAACTGGCTGAGGCGCGAAGGGGTAGCGACCGCCTTTGCGCTGGACGAAAGCCAAAGCGTTTCCTTTCGCCATGTCATCGGCGCCATGCCGCTATCTGGCGGCGAGCCACCGCAGGAGCTCACGACGGCGGATGGCCGCATGCGGCTGACGGCCGGTGGCGCGGCGCGGGAGGTTCCCTTCGACAGCGATTTCCTGCGTATTGGGCAGCCTGTGGCTGCCTGAACGAACAGCACAGTTTACTTCTGTTCGTTCAGGGGTTCCCATCAATTGCCAAAGTTGGCGCCGCCCCTCACCTGCCTGCCGGCATCCTCTCCCCGTATAGTGACGGGGAGAGGGGTGCTCTCATCACCGATTTCGCCAACTACCAGCGTTACAGAGTAGGCGCCGAGATTGCGGCTGGCCCCTTCTCCCCGTCACTATACGGGGAGAAGTGCCCGGCAGGGCGATGAGGGGCGGCGCCAACTTTGGCAAAAGACCGCCTCCAATAGCTCAAATCCCGATTTGAAATTTCCGCCAACTGCCGACAAGATACAGCGGAAATTATCGTGCCGATCATCCAGGCAAGCGAGGCTCTCATGTCCGAAATCGCCCATCTCGCCGCCACCATCTTCAAACGCGCCGGCAAGGCAAAGCGCTTCATCGTCGCCATTGCCGGTCCACCAGGCTCCGGCAAGTCGACGCTGTCGGCAAGGCTGCATGAACTGCTGCCCGAAGGGGCGGCTGAGGTCGTGCCGATGGACGGCTTCCACTATGACGACGCAGTGCTCGAGCGGCGCGGCCTGCGCGCGCGCAAGGGCGCGCCGGAAACCTTCGACTTTGCCGGGTTTGAGGCCCTGCTGAAGCGTATCCGTGCCGGCGAACCCGACATCGCCATCCCGGTCTTCGACCGCAGCATGGAACTGTCACGCGCCGCTGCTTCGATCGTCGCCACGCAAACCAAGTTCATCCTGGTCGAGGGCAACTATCTGCTGCTCGACGAAGAGCCGTGGTCGCGGCTGGCGCCGCTGTTCGATTTCTCGATCTTCGTCGACGTGCCGCGCAACGAGCTCGAGCGCCGCCTGATGGAGCGCTGGCACGGACATGGCCGCTCCGATGAAGATGCGCGCGCCTGGATCGCGTCCAACGACCTGCCCAACATCGAACGCGTGCTCGCGCGGCGCCGGGCTGCCGATCTGGTGATCGGCCTTTCCGCTTGATTCGACGGATTGCGCAAGGGGAACCTTAAGACTTTCAGGGCGTTATCCCGACACGGCAATTGTGCCAAAAGAGGGATTCGGTCCAATGGCAACCAAGGCAAGAAAGCCCGCGCCCGCCAAGGGCAAGGCGACCCAATCCAAGGCCGGCGCCGGCCCGGCGATGACAGCCCGTTCGAAGGACGCCAAGCCGGCCTTCGGCAAGGCAGCGCCGAAGAAAGTGGTGCCGACCGCAGCGAAAGCCGCGCCGAAAGCCGCAAAGCCGAAGAAGCCCGCGAGTTCCAGCGACTCCCTGAGCGGCAGTGCGATGCGCACGGCCAAGGCGACGGCCAACGTCGCTGCCGGCGCGGTCATGGTCGCCGCCCGAGGTGCTGCGTCGCTCGCCGCTTCCGTCATGGGCAAAGGCGGTTCGAAGGCCAAAGCGAAGGCCAAATAGCCGCGCTTCGAAGGCTGGCTATCCCTTGGCCGGGATGGTCAGGCCTTTCTGCACCGCCGGCCGCGCCAGGCCGCGCTCCAGCCATGTCGAGACATTGGCGAAATCGTCGAAGCCGACGAGTTCGCGGGCTTCGTACAAGCCGATCAGGTTGCGCACCCAGCCGAGCAGCGAGATGTCGGCGATGGTGTAGTCATTGCCCATGATCCACTTGCGCCCCTTCAGCCTGCCGTCGAGCACACCGAGCAGTCGCTTTGACTCGTCGCGATAGCGCTCCAGAGGGCGTTTGTCGGCGATCTCGCGGCCGGCGAATTTGTGGAAGAAGCCGACCTGGCCGAACATCGGCCCCACCGAAGCCATCTGGAAGAACACCCACTGGATGGTCTCGTAGCGGCGCGCGGCATCGATGGGCATGAGCAGGCCGGTTTTTTCAGCGAGGTAGAGCAGGATGGCGCCGGATTCGAACAGGCCGATCGGCTTGCCGTCCGGACCGTTCGGATCGATGATCGCCGGTATCTTGCCGTTGGGATTGAGCGACAGGAATTCCGGTGTCCAGCTTTCGTTCTTGCCGATGTTGACCAGATGCGGCTCATAGGGCAGGCCGAGCTCCTCCAGGGCGATCGATATCTTCACGCCGTTCGGCGTTGTCGCCGAATAGAGCTGGAGCTGGTCCGGATGCTTGGCCGGCCAACGCGTTGCGATCGGAAAGGCGGACAGGTCTGCCATGGAAACTCCTGAATGGGGTTCGCGCCGAGCGGCGCGGTCTTGGCGGGTCGGCCAAGGATTAGACGCGGCGCACGGCACGATCAATATGGCGGTGAAGGTTTCGTCGTGCACGAACAATCAACGGAATGGTCTGCCTGAGGCAGATCGCGCGCCCCTTAGATCAGACGGCCTTGAAGGCCAGCACGGCATTGGTGCCGCCGAACGCGAAGCCGTTGCTGATCGCGGCGCGCACCTTGCGCTCGCGAGGCACGTTCGGCGTGACGTCGAGGTCGCAATCGGGATCGGCCTCGCGAAAATTGGCCGTCGGCGGCACCATGCCTTCGCGGATCGCCATCACGCAGGCGATCATCTCCAGCGCCCCCGATGCGCCGAGGCAATGGGCGTGCATCGACTTGGTCGACGACACCGAAAGCTTGTAGGCATGGTCGCCGAAGACGCGCTTGATCGCTGCCGTCTCGATCTGGTCGTTGGCCTTGGTGCCGGTGCCATGGGCGTTGAGGTAGTCGACATCCTCGGGATTGAAGCCGGCATCGGCCAGGCAGGCGCGCATGGCCGCTGTCGGCCCTTCGACGGTCGGCGCGACAATGTCGGAGGCATCGGCGGAGAGGCCGGCGCCGGCGACCTCGGCAAGGATGGTGGCGCCGCGCGCCATGGCATGCTCGTAGGTTTCCAGGACCGCCATGCCGGCGCCCTCGCCGAGCGACAGGCCCTGGCGATCCGCCGAGAATGGCCGGCAGGTATCGGGCGCCAGCACGCGCAATGCTTCCCAGCCCTTCAGGATGCCCCAGACCAGCGGCGCATCGGTGCCGCCGGCGACCATCACATCGGCGCGGCCAAGCCTGATCTGGTCGACGGCCGAGGCGATGGCGTGGTTGGAGGAGGAGCAGGCCGAGGTGACGCCGAAGACCGGGCCGCGCAGGCCCAGACTCATGCTGACATGGCCGGAGGCCGCGCTTGGCATAACCTTTGGCACGGTGAAGATACCGGCGCGGTTCTTGCCCTCGACCAGGATGGCGCGATAGCTCTCTTCGATCGCCTCCCAGCCGCAGACGCCGACACCGACGACGGTGCCCATCCGATAGGTGGTGGCTTCATTCGAAACCAGGCCGGCCTCCTGCATGGCTTCTCTGGCTGCGATGGTCGCCAGCAGGCTGAAGCGGTCCATCGACACGGTCTGCTTGCGGTCGATTCCGTGATCGGGAAGCGCCTTGATTTCGCAGCCGACCTTGACCTTCAAATCATGCAGTTGGGGACTTGTGATCTGGCCGATGGCCGAGCGGCCGGCGCGCATCTCGTTCCAGATCGCGGGCGCGCTGGTGCCGAGCCCGCAAATGCCGCCCATGCCGGTGATGACAACGCGCTGCCGCATTCAGTTCAGGCTTTTTTCGCGATCAGCGCGCGCACAGCTTCGACCATGTCGCCGACGTTCTTCAGATTGCTCCAGGCGTCGACCGTGTTCATCTCGATCTCGACGCCATACTCTTCCTCAAGATCGAAGATAATCTCCGTCAGCTCGAGCGAATGGATGCCAAGCGAGGTCAATTCGGTGGTGGTGGTGATTTCTTCGCCGCCCGGCTCGGCATGAGCCTTGATCTTCGCGATGATATCCGTTGCCAGCTGGTCGGCCATTCGGTTCCTTCCCCACTATCTCGACGTTTCCCGACGCCAACTGAGCAGCGCCCCTTTTTCTCCTGGTATCAAGCCGTCGTCGTCGTTTAATGCCTCCGCCAAGCGCAGCATGACCGTACCAAGGTGGTTCCCTCTATAGAAACCGAAACGTTGTCAAGCAACAAGCTATATCGAACTCCATATCGACAAAGCCGACGGAGTGCTTAACGTGCAGGCATGGATATGGGCGAACCTAGCGGCGAACATGACGGGATTTCGACGCAGCGCGTTGCGGGCGTCGCGCGGCTTTCCTGCGCGCTCAGTGAGGGCCGCACGCGCCTGCGGCGCCTCTATCAGGACGGCGCCGCCAAGATAAGGATGCCGGCCGTCTCGGCCGATCCGTTTGAGGCGGTGCTGATCAACACCGCCGGCGGGATGACCGGCGGCGACCGTATCGCCTGGGAGGTGGATGTCGGCGCGGCCGCTTCGGCATCGATCACCACGCAGGCC
>NZ_RZPH01000348.1:0-5470 GCF_004022825.1 Mesorhizobium sp. M7A.F.Ca.CA.004.04.2.1 | reverse complement strand
GGGCGAGAAGCACGGCAATCTCGGCAAGCTGTCGCTGAAGGAGATCGCGGTCGAGTCGGGCAAGACCGGCGGGCCGATCGCCGGCCACAGCGAACTCGTCGCCGATGGCGCCGGCGTCTCCTTCGCCACCCATATCTGCGATATCGAGGTCGATCCCGAGACCGGCGCCACCAGGGTCATCCGCTACACGGTCGTGCAGGATGCGGGCAAGGCGGTGCACCCGACCTATGTCGAGGGACAGTACCAGGGCGGTGCGGCGCAAGGCATCGGCTGGGCGCTCAACGAGGAGTATATATACGGCAAGGACGGGCGGCTGCAGAACGCCGGCTTCCTCGACTACCGCATCCCGGTCTGCTCGGACCTGCCGATGATCGACACGCAGATCCTCGAAATCCCCAACCCCAACCACCCTTACGGGGTGCGCGGTGTCGGCGAGACGTCGATCGTGCCGCCGCTGGCGGCGATTGCCAATGCGGTGTCGAACGCCGCGGGCGTGCGCATGACGCACATCCCGATGTCGCCGCCGCGCATCCTGGCGGCGATCGAGGCGGAACGGGAATGGTCGAAGTAACGCTCTGGGGCTCGCTCGCCGCGACCGCCGGAGGCAACAGCAAGGTCGAGATCGAGGCCAAGGACATAAGGGAGCTGTTCAGGAAGCTGGCTGAACAGTATCCCGGCCTAGAGCCCTGGATCGACAAAGGCATCGCGGTTGCGATCGACGGGACGATCTATCGGGATACGTGGTCGAAGAAGCTGCCAGAGGGGGCGGAGATTTTTCTGTTGCCGCGACTGGCGGGGGGATGAGGGGGAGAGCCGGGCCTCGGCACCATCGCTTAACATCATGTCGTGGTGGGGCCGCAAGCGGACTGTCTGGTTTCGGGTGCCGATGGGTCGATACTAGGCATAGAACCTGCTGCTTGGCTGTTGTAGAGCTCGAACCGTCGGCGCCTATTCTGGAAATTGCTGGTTCCGCAGTCCATCCTGCGCTGCCTTCGCCGCGTTGCTACCCGCTGCCCAGATCCGATAGATCAGGTTGTCGTCTGCGAGGAAAAACTCGCCACCAAGCACCTCTGCGCCATCTTCCACGAGGCGCTTCTTCATGGCGTCCTCGCCGGCGATCGCAATTTCTGCACTCGCATATGGTGCGGTGTCGGGCTGAGGGCTTGGCTTGAAGACCTCCCAATGGAAGGCTCCTCTGGGATAGGCGCTCTGGATCTGATCGCGGCGCGCCTGCGGGCTCTTTGAGAAGCCTACTTTGATGATGTGTTTGTCTTCGACTTCATCATCCCGACGTCCCAGATAGGCTCCGATGTTACCCACGAGGCGGAGTATGTAGAGATGCTTCGGCCCGTTCGTCTCCCCGACCCAGTAAGGCCGTGAGGCCGGTCTCACGGCGCGGCTCGGGCTAAGCGCGGATTCGAGGGTCTGAATTGTCGGGTCCACGGGCTCCGTCTGCCCATAGACCGGCACTTCGTAGACGTCCAACTCATAGAGCTCTGCCGCCTCGTCGGCTGAGACGGGGACACCGTTTGCTCCTATGAGTTCTGCATTCGAGCCACGATAAGCCTGAGGAAACAACTCCTCCACTCGACGCCAATCCTCTGGAACGATGCGCCATGCCCTCGTCGCCTTTACCGCATAAAGCCACTTCCCACGGGAGTCCTGATCGCGCTCCTTTTCGGCCCAGCGATCCCCCGAGATGAACTCCTGCGCGTGACCGATCTCGTGGGAGATCTCAAGCACCCCGACAACCTTGCCGCGCATGTTTTCCGGGCCCTTTCCCTTGGTCACGTAGATCGCGACCAGTGTCCCCGGCTTGGAGTTGCTAAGGTAACGGGCCCGCCGAGCTTCGTCGGCAAATCCGATGCATCCCCAGCTGGCTGGATCGAAGCCCCAGAACGATGTCAGCCAGACCTGCCGGCCATCGGGTAGGGTATCGGTGGCCGGGGCGAGTTCTGGAACCGACGTCCAGTCAAACGCAAACACCTCTTGCTGGGCAGCCTCGATGTCTATAGCTCCGAGTGCGCTGCGGATGTATGCCATCGCATCTTCAGCTGGATGCCGCTCCCCCTTCTTCACCAGGATCGTCGTGAGAGGCGGCAGCCCACGATCCGCCAAATAGTGCAGAATGACCTCGAGATTTCGCCCAAGCCCGCGGCCCGTTGGATGGTTCCAGCCTACTGCCTCACCAACCTGCTGGTATGTCGTCCGCCTCTTATGCAAAGCCTTTGCAGCCAGGAAGCGGGCGATTTCGAATTGAAGCGTATCCATTCGTTACCCATCATTTCAAGTGAATGCTTAAAGGACCGATTTTTCATTACTTCCAGTGCACGCTGATGTGACGATCGACGTCTTCGTTCTTCAACTGTTTGTCACATTGCTAGTCGGCCTGGCGGCGATCGAGGCGGAACGGGAAGGCTAGGGCGAGGGGTGCGCTGATGGTCGAAGTCACCCCTTGGGGCGCCGTCGGCCAGCTTGCCGACGGCAAGAGCAAGGTCGAGGTCGAAGCCAAGGACATCAGGGAGCTGTTCAGGAAGCTGGCTGAACAGTATCCCGGCCTCGAGCCCTGGATCGACAAAGGCATCGCGGTGGCGATCGATGGGACGATCTATCGCGAGACGTGGTCGAAGGAATTGCCGCAGGGGGCGGAGATTTTCTGCTGCCGAGGCTGGCGGGTGGGTAGGCGGACAGCCGTATCCCCGCCGTCGACGACGCAGATCTGGCCAAGTGAATTGAAATAGCGAACACAACGCAAAGATTTCATTATGTGAGAGGAATATCAGGCCAGTCGTCGGGAACAAGAGCTGGCGGCTTAGTCCATGGCCCTTCAACCAACGCGGCTTGAAACCAATCGTCACGTAGGTTCGCGTGCTCAGTAACAATCAATTGGAAGCCGGGCGCATCTTGAATCGTGAACCGAGACAGGACCTCGAACAGCCGCCTAACGGCCTCCAGATCGGCATCCTTTTCAGTCTGTTCGATTGACCCTCCAGCTTCCGCGTAAGCCTTCTCCGAAGGAAAATATACCTGTGTCGGTTGGTCGATTAGCATGAATCTCGGTATGGGCTGACCGTAAGTCGAAGCGAACCGATGAAGGGCCAGTAGTGCGGCCAGATGATACGCCAAGTGATTTTCGCCGCCACCTGTCCTGTTCATATAGATCGGCCGACCAGGCCGATCTATAACGACAGTGAGATTGTGCAGGTCAAGGCGAGCCGGGTACTGGCCAAACTCACCACCGAGAGCGGCGATGTATCCAGACATATGCATAGAGATATTGCTGAGTGTCGATACCAAACGAGATTCTGTATCATCGGCGCCAAGCTTTCGTTCGAGACCTTCTACCTTGGCCTTGAGTCGGCGCTCCTCATTCTTAAGCTTCGTCATCTCGGTATCGGGTACAAGGTTCTCCAGAAACAAACTAATGCGACCGACCACACGTGAAGCGGCGTTGTTCCTGCTGCCCGTCTGGGCGATTACTTCGCTGGCCGCAATGGCGGAAGCTAGTTCCAACTCCCTGCTTCGGAGGTCGTCTCCTATCGAGACCACTTCCTTCTGCCGCTCGACCAAATAGGCTTCTAAGGCGGGCCGTTCGCCAGTCACAGCTATCAGTTCGCGATCCAAAGAGGCGAGTTCCGATAAAAGTGCCTCGGCAATAGGGGTTGTCATGCCGAGGTTGGCTTCTACAAATGGCCACTGCCATTCCCCTGTGGCCTTGTTGGAGGGGAGTGCCTTGATAGAACTCAAGCGATCCCGTTGCTCCGTAACTTCGCTCTGGAAACCTTCCGCTCGGCGGGCGAACTGCTGCGCGCTTTCTATCCGGCGCTGTGTCTCTCGACGTCGTTCCCTGAGATCGACCAAGTCGTTCTCGATGGTTGACACCCTTTGACCGTCGTCTTCGGGTGTAGGCGTTGGTTGCCAGTCAAGAGCCTGTCGGAGAAGATCGACGACCGCCACCTCGTCGCCGCCAATGGATCGTAGAATGCCAACGGCCCGAGCTTCCGACAGGAGGCCGATCGCGCGCTCCTCGGAACTGTCGATTGCTTCGTTGGCTTGCTGGACGAGCTTTGCATTTAAGCGAAGCTCGCGTTGCGCAATGCGCAGTTGGGATTCCAGTGTAAACTTGTCTCTACCAGACACCCCCAGCAGGATGGGTAGCGTGTCCTTGATCGCTTGCGGCTGGTGCGGCTCGTTCTGGCGATAGAACAACTGATCCTTGTTGGTTACAATCGCCTGTTTCTGGAACAGGTAGTAGAAGGTATGTTTTACGTTTGCATCGTAGCTGTCCCGACTGTTTTCAAGCGGAACATCGGTGGTATTCTCAGGAATGCCGAGCAACCCCGTTAGCAGAGCGACGACGCCGTCATCAGTGTCGTTGACTACGAGTTCGTTGAACGCTGGTGCATTTAGCACGGCTCCGCGGCGAACCATGACGGTACTTCCGCTTTGCGCACCAAGTACAGGAGCTGGTTTCGCCACGAGCACCTGTTCGCCCTCGAAACGATAAATAACCGCGTACCAAGTTACGTGATCCCGGATCACGCCTTCGGGCACGTTGAAGGTCGATCGTCCCATGCAATATTCGATGATATCCGAAAGGGCGGATTTGCCGGTGGAGGACCTGCCAGTAATTACGTTGAGGCCATCATGAAAGATCACATCCCGACGGCGGCCATCATTACTATATATATGGATTGACTTGATCTTCATGGTCTAATGCCCAGTGTGGTATAGATAGTTCCTCTATCACCAATGCGCGCGAACTCTTTTCCCAAGAACGCCGCAACGCGTTGACAAGCTATGGACTCAGGAGTGCCGTTAATAGTCTTTCGCACACCTTTTGGCTTGGAAAGCAACCGGCCGTCCGGCTGAACAGCCAGTGCATCGACATGCATGAGCAACCCGAGTGCTTCGAAAGTGAACGGAAGGATATCGGTGCAACGACGGTCGAATCCAACTTGGAGTTCCGGATGCTCCGCAACCACCTTCAAGAAATAACCGCGGTTTCCGCGCTGCAAAGTTTCACGAGACTGGCGCTGCAAACACAATGGCAAAATCAGCAGGGACAACGAGAATGGCATGCCTTCTTTGGCTTCCTCCTCGAACCCAGATAAAGCGCGAAAGAGCACAAGGCCACAAAATGCAGGGTTGAAGAGGTTGCGAATCTCAATTGGCCGCTCGCTCCAGCTTTTCATGCGGCAATGCCCAACAATTGAGCCAAGCGCTGCATGAATCGCGGATGCCAATAAACTCGGGGAGATGGAGTCGAATTGGCGAGAATATGGAAAGCACCGCGAACCACATATGGCTCCATGACGCGCTCCCGTATTCTTAGCCTTTCCGTTTCCATCTCTGCCCAAAGATAAAGCTCTTTGACGGCTGCAATGCATGCATCAGGTTGGCTATCATCGGTAATGGTCTCGAATGCGATCTCCCGATAATGTGCCCATTCCTCGACGAGACGGTCTTC
>NZ_RZPH01000347.1:0-5480 GCF_004022825.1 Mesorhizobium sp. M7A.F.Ca.CA.004.04.2.1 | reverse complement strand
CCCGCTCACCGCCATACTCGCCGACGACCATGCCATCGTGCGCGAGGGGCTGAAGCTGCTCATCTCGGCGATGGACAATGTCTCGGTCGTCGCCGAGGCTGCGGATGGCGAGGCGCTGCTTGGCCAACTGCGAAGCACGCGCGCCGACCTTTTGATCCTCGACCTCGGCATGCCAGGCGTCGCCGGGATGCAGTTCATCGCCACCATCAGGACCTTGGCGCCACACCTGCGCATCGTAGTGCTGACGGCCAATATCGAGCCGAGGACGGTGCGCGCCGCGCTCAGTGCCGGCGCCAACGCCTACCTGACCAAGGACGGCGATCCCGAGGAACTCGGCGCCGCCATCGAAGCGGTCAAGAAGGGGGGCACCTATCTGGCGAAAACCGTTCGCTTCGCCGTCAGCGATATGGGCAGGGGCAGCGAGCCGATAGCCGCACAGGAAATCCTCTCCCCGGTGCCGCTGACGCGGCGCGAACGGCAGATCCTTCAACTGGTGGCGCAAGGCATGATCACGCGCGACATCGCCGAACGGCTGGGTATCAGCCTGCCGACCGCTCGCAAGCATCGCGAAAACCTGATGGGCAAGCTCAATCTCCACAACACCGCCGAACTGACCGCCTACGCGGTTCGTCTGGGATTGCCCGCCGGCTGACATCGCAGCCGCTCGGCAACGTCCCCTTAACCATCGGCAGATTAGCCAAGCCCGATCACGATCCAAATACGGCATCTGCCGTATGTTTTCGGCCTGACCCCCAGCCTACTCCTCCCACGGCTTGATCACATGGGAGGAGCCGTCATGCCGTCGCTGGATCTTTGGATTCCGTTCGCCCTCGCAACGCTCGCCTTCGCCTGCATGCCAGGGCCGGCGATTCTCTACATGACCGCGCAGACGCTGGCCCATGGCCGTCAGGCGGGATTGATGGCGGCACTGGGTGTTCATCTCGGCTGTTACGTGCACATCCTGGCCGCGGCGGTCGGACTCGCCGCACTGATGGAACACGCGCCGGTCGCTTTCTCGATGATCCGATTGGCGGGCGCCACATATCTCATTTCGCTGGGCCTTGCCATGTTCCTGGGCTGGAACCGGATGGGCGAGGACGGTGCCAGGCCGGCCCCGAACACATTCCGCGACAGCATGGTCGTCGAGATCCTCAATCCCAAGACAGCACTGTTCTTCCTGACCTTCCTGCCGCAGTTCGTGGATCCGTCAGCCGCCATTGCCGTAGGGTTGCAATTCCTCATCCTCGGCATCGTCGTCAATCTTATCTTCTCGATGGCCGACCTGGCGGCGGTCGGCATCGCCTCGCTCGCCGTTGGCCGGTTCACCGGCGGCGGCGCCGGATGGGTGATCCCCAAGACATGCGGTTCGATCCTCATCGGACTTGGCGTGGCGCTCGTCAGCCATCATATCTGAACCTGCAAATGAAAAGCCGCGGCGTCAGGGGAGAGCCGACGGTGAAATTTTAGCGGCTGCCGGCAGCAAGGGCCAGTATGCCGGAGGGCGGCTGACGGCCTGCTCGCGCACGGCAAGATATCCCGGAAACCGGCGCCCCTTTTGGGCCATCACCCGAATTCAACACACTCTGGGCCGCGCTCTTACGCGCCGCCGCCTTCCTTCTCAGCCTCCTGCTTCAGCGTTGCGATGAACCGCTTCGTCCGTTGCTGCTGCGGATTGTTGAACAGCACCGCGGCCGGCCCCTTCTCGACGACGACGCCGGCATCGAGGAACACCACTTCCTGGGCGATCTTGGAGGCGAGGCGCAGATCATGCGTCGCCATCACCATGGTCGTGCCTTCGCTGGCGAGCTTGCCAAGCACCTCGACCACCTCTTGCGCCAGTTCCGGGTCGAGCGCCGAGGTCGGCTCGTCGCAGAGCAGCACTTTCGGCGACGGCGCCAAAGCGCGGGCGATCGCCACGCGCTGTTGTTGGCCGCCCGACAGCGTCGCTGGCCAGGCGTCTGCCTTGTGCACCATCCCGACCTTCTCCAGCAGAGCCAGTGCCCGCTCGCGTGCCCTCTCAGGCGACCATTTCAACACCGTCACCAGCCCTTCCATGACGTTCTCGATCGCAGTGCGATGCGGAAACAGCTGGAAGTTCTGGAACACCATGCCAGTCTGCAGCCGCAGGCGCTGGATATCCCTGGCCGGAACCCTGCCGCCGGGGTGGAATTCGAGCGTCTCGTCGCCAATGCGCACCGTGCCCGAGGTCGGGATCTCCAGGAGGTTGATACAGCGCAGCAGGGTGCTCTTTCCCCCGCCCGACGGACCGACCAGCGCCGTGACGCTGCCTTCGGCAATGGTGACCGTCACGCCCTTCAACACGAGATTGTCGCCGAAGCGCTTTTCGATGTTGCTGAGGCCGATCATGAGCGCGCCTCCAGGAAGCCGCCATAGCGGTTGAGCCGGGTCTCCAACCGCGTCTGCAAGGCCGACAGCACCGAACTCAGCGCCAAATAGAGGATCGCCGCCTCGACATAGAGGATCAGCGGCTCATAGGTGGTGGCGACGATGCGCTGCGCCGCCTGGAACATCTCCGGCACGGTGATGGCGGCGGCCAGCGACGTGTCCTTGACCAGCGAGATGAAGGTGTTGGAGAGCGGCGGCACCGCGACCCGGCCGGCTTGCGGCAGAATGGTACGCCGCATCGCCTGGCCCCAGGTCATGCCGATCGAATAGGCGGCTTCCCACTGGCCTTTCGGCACCGAGCCTATTGCCGCGCGGATGATTTCCGACGTGTAGGCGCCGATGTTGAGCGTGAATCCGATCAACGCCGCCGTGAAGGCGTCGAGCAGGATGCCGACCGACGGCAGGCCGTAGAAGATGAGGAACAGCTGCACCAAAAGTGGCGTACCCCGGAAGATCCAGACATAGAAGCGCACAAGCGCGACCAGCGGCTTGGGGCCGAACAGCCGGGCGAGTGCAGCACCCAACCCAACGGCCAGCCCCAAGGCGAAGGACAACAGCGTCAGCGGCACGGTGAAGATCAGCGCCGCCCACAGCAGCGAAGGCAGCGACTCCAGCATCAGTTGCAGCCAGTGCGGCACGTATGACCCTCCAGATTGGTCGAAGCAGCTTGGTCAAGGCGAGAATGCGTCTGCCATATCACGACAAAAGCGGCGGGCCGTCAAAGACGGCTCGCCGCTCTATGTGTCTCATGGCCGCGGAGCGGCTCGCCTCGTAGATTACTTCGAAACATCCTGGCCGAAATAGGTGTCGGCGATCTTCTTATAGGTGCCGTCGGCCTTGATGTCGGCCAGCGCCTTGTTGATCGCGGCGACCAGCTCCGGATCGCCCTTGCGCACGATGACGCCGGAATAGTCGGCGTTTTCCTCTTGCGCGGCAATCTTCACATTGGCGTCGGGCTTGTGCTTCTTGAAGTCGAGGAACGACAGGCTGTCATTGATCGTGGCGTCGGCGCGGCCGGTCAGAAGCAGCTGGATCGACTGGTCGAAGCCATCGGTGCCGACCAGTTCAGCGCCGTTCGTTTCGGCCAGCTTGCCGAAATTCGAGGTCAACGACTGCGCCGACTTCTTGCCCTTGAGATCGGCGAAGCTCTTGATGTCGGTGTTGTCGCCGCGCACGATCAGCACCGCCTTGGAGGCGATGTAGGGATCGGAGAAGTCGTACTTGGCTTTGCGGGCATCGGTGATGCCCACCTGATTGATGACGGCGTCGTAGCGATTGGCGTCGAGGCCGGCGATCAGTCCATCCCACTTGCCTTCGAGGAATTCGGCCTGGACACCAAGCTTCTCGGCAATCGCCTTGGCGATTTCGACGTCGAAGCCGACCAGTGCACCGGACGTGTCATGGTAGGTGAACGGCGCATAGGTGCCTTCCGTGCCGATCTTGATGACACCGGCGTGCTTGATCTGGTCGAGATTGGGGCCGGCATGACCTGAAGCGACAGCCAGGGCCTGCAGCGTTCCGGCGATAATGAGCGACTTGAGCCATTTCATTTTTCTGTGATCCCGTCCTTGGCCGGCTGGCCGGCATATTTGTGAGCGCTGGAAACTGACAGATGCAAGCCGAAAAAATAAGGAACAGGATTTCAAAAACGGCGGGTTTATGAAACCATATTCTCTAAACGGCACTTTCCACTCGTGATCGCTGCCATCTCAGACCTTCTGAGAATCCTTCAGGCAACACAATCGCGCCGCCGCGGTCGCGGAACCTTTCCCGCGCATGGCAGTTCTGGCTGTTCTAGGGCACGACGCCGGCATTTCAACCCGGGCGGCAGCCAACTTTGCAAAGTCATTCGCACCACCCAGGGAGCGCCTCATGATGGAAGACACGGCAGGACGGATCATGGTCCGCGCGGCAATGAAGGCTCCCTACCTCGAGCGTGACGAAGAGCATCGGCTTGCATTGCTCTGGAAAGAGGACAACGACCAGAACGCGCTGCACTCAATCACCGTCGCCCATATGCGGCTGGTCATTTCCATGGCCTCCAAGTTCCGCCATTACGGCCTGCCGCTCGGCGATCTGGTCCAGGAGGGTCATGTCGGATTGCTCGAGGCCGCCGCCCGCTTCGAGCCGGAGCGCGAGGTGCGGTTCTCGACCTATGCGACATGGTGGATCCGCGCCTCGATGCAGGACTATATCCTGCGCAACTGGTCTATCGTGCGTGGTGGCACCAGCTCGGCTCAGAAGGCGCTGTTCTTCAACCTGCGACGCCTGCGCGCGCGGTTGGCGAATGGCACGGAGCCGCTCTCCAACGCCACGCTCTATCGCGAAGTGTCGGAGGCGCTTGGCGTCTCCGAAGCCGATGTGGCGATGATGGATTCGCGGCTCTCGGCGCCCGACTCCTCGCTCAACATGCCTATTGCCGACGATGCGGGTTCGACCGAGCGCATGGATTTCCTGATTTCGGACGATCCGCTGCCCGACGAGATCGTCGGCGACAAGATCGATGTCGCGCGCCGCTCGCTCTGGCTGAGGGAGGCGCTTCGCGCGCTCAACGCACGGGAGCTGAGGATCATCGAGGAACGGCGGCTGAACGACGAGGGCGCGACACTCGAAGCGCTCGGCGAAACCCTCGGCATCTCCAAGGAACGCGTCCGCCAGATCGAGGCCCGCGCCATGGAAAAGCTCAAGGTCGCATTGGTGAAGCAGAATCCGGAGTTCATGGCGACTGCCGCCTGAACGGCGGCAGGCGTCCAGCGGCGCCTACTTGTCGGTGACGATCTTGACCTTGTCGCCGGCCGAAACCGCGGCACCGGGCGACAGCGCGTTGAGGACGCGGAACAGGTCGAGCTTGCGGTCAACGCCGACCATCTGCGCCGAAAGCGAACCCATCGTCTGCCCAGGCTGGACGGTGACGACGCGGATGTGCAGCGGCTTCAGCGCCGCCTTTTCGGCAGCACTCAGAATCCGGAACGAGCCGCTTACCGAACGGGCGATCGTGTCCAGAGACGTGCTGGCGGAAGGGGCCGCGGTCAGCAGCCGGTAGACTTGGCCGCCAGCGCGGATCACCGCTATGT
>NZ_RZPH01000346.1:0-5485 GCF_004022825.1 Mesorhizobium sp. M7A.F.Ca.CA.004.04.2.1 | reverse complement strand
TTCTCAACCTGCTCAACGACCTGCAGCGCGACAAGGACACGACCTATCTGTTCATCAGCCACGACCTCAGCGTGGTGCGCTACATGGCCGACAGG
Organism: Mesorhizobium sp. M7A.F.Ca.CA.004.04.2.1; assembly: GCF_004022825.1. Lineage (NCBI taxonomy): Bacteria > Pseudomonadati > Pseudomonadota > Alphaproteobacteria > Hyphomicrobiales > Phyllobacteriaceae > Mesorhizobium > Mesorhizobium sp. M7A.F.Ca.CA.004.04.2.1. The sequence goes on along the minus strand of NZ_RZPH01000346.1, from coordinate 5,390 downwards.
ATCGGCGTGCTCTATCGCGGACGCCTGGTCGAAACCGGTTCATCCGACCAGATTTTCAAAGGCCCCAACCACCCCTATACGGCCCTGCTGCTGGCCGCTTCTTCCGATGAGGCCGAGCCGAAACTATCCGCTCCAGCCGAGATCGAGGCCACCGGTGTCCCGAACACCGGATGCGCCTTCGCCGATCGCTGCCCCCTGGTCCTGCCCGGCTGCAGAAAGGCAGAACCATCAGCCATGGAGGTTGCGGCTGGCCACCGGATCGCCTGCTGGCGGCACGGCCAGGGTTTTTGAGCGGCTCAACAGCAGTCCGAAGGTCCGCAGCAACTCGGTTTCAGCGGCAGGCAGGTCGTCCGATGCATGGAACCTCTCCGACGGCTGGCGAGGCGGTGCAACATTGTCATAGCGTGCTGATTTGCCGACACTGGAAGCCCGGAGTTCCTGGTGCCCGCGCTGGGCCTGGGTGTTTCCTCGCATACAAATATATTCGTTCATGCTAATATATTGTGGTCATGCACATTCGTTCGTGACGAACATGTGGGAGGATGCAATGAAAACCATAAATCGCAGGTCTGCAATTGCTCTCGGTGTGACGGCTGCCGCGATAACGCCTCTGTTCACCCTGGCGGCGTCCGCGAAGGTCAAGAAATATGGCCCGAAGGAAGGCAAGGAGATTGCGCCCGGTGTCAGGGTGGTTGAGGTCAGCACCGGCGACTCCGACATTCCCGCCTACAAGAGCATCGCAGTCGTCGACGTGGTGTTCCAGCCCGGCGCACACGCGCCTCAGATGGTGATGGACAATGACATGGTCTGCACCATTACTTCAGGCGCATTCACGATCAAGAAAGCCGACAAGGAATTCAAGCTCAAGGAAGGCGACATGTACACCTGCGCCAAGGGCAAGACCGACGAGGCGACGAATACAAGCAAGGAGGTCGGCGTCCATCGTATCGCCGTCCTGATACCTGCCTAGAGCATGATGCCGAAAAGTGTGAAGCGGTTTTCGGACGACATCATACTCTATCTCTTTGATTTAGAGACGGATTCAGATTTCAGCTCGATTCGACCTGAAATCATCCGGCTCTAGCAGACCGGATTCCGGCCGGATGGAAGATCGCACGCCGTCCGGCCGTCGCTCGCGTACAGCCGGATGCTGGCCTCGTCCCGCCAACGCCCTTCAGCAAGAAGATTCCGTCGCTGGTGCCAGCCGGATCGCAGTCGCATGCTCGCTTTCCGTTCAGGCACAGTGCGATACCGGAATTGGCTCTTGAACGGCCAAGTCGGACACGCGTAACATCGCGCCATCTGAATTGAGTCTGCTTTATTAGTCCGGACTACCCTCCGGATTGGTTTGGACATTTCCCTTGAACACGCAAGCAATCGGCGGCGCGCCGGAGCGCGGCAAATCGTTTGCCCATGTGGCGGAAGCCTCCTGGGGCAAGGGCCTCAGCACCTTGCTCCGCATCGTGCGCATGACGCTGCGCCATCCCTGGCAGGTCGCCATCACCATCGTCTCGACCTTTATTGCCGCGACCTTGCAGCTTTTCATTCCCCGCCTGCTGGGCCGCGCCATCGACCAGGCGCAAGGTGTGATGGCCGCGGGTGCCGGCGCTGCCGCGGAACAGGCGCTGTGGAATACGGCGCTGACGCTGCTCGTCGTCTCGATCCTGCGCGGCCTCTTCACAATGGCGCAGAACTACTATGGCGAGGCCGTCGGCCACCGCACCGGCTATGAACTGCGCCTGGCTTTCTACGAGAAGATCCAGCGCCTGAGCTTCGCCTACCACGACAGGGTCCACACCGGCGATCTCATCACGCTCGGCCTGCTCGATCTCGACGGCGTGCGCATGTTCTTTTCCACCGGCATTTTGCGCGTGGTGCTGCTCGGCGTGCTGATCGGCGTCGGCGCCTATCTCCTGGTCAGCACCGATCCCGTGCTCGGGTTGCTCAGTCTGAGCTTCGTGCCGTTCGTCGCCTGGCGGTCCTCGGTCACCCAGCTCAAACTGCGCAGCACCTGGCTGACGTTGCAGGAGCGCCTCTCGGTGCTGAGCCGGGTGATGGATGAGAACCTCGGCGGTATCCGTGTCGTGCGCGCTTTCGCAGCGCAGCGGCATGAGCTGGAAAAATTCGATCGCGCCAAGCGCGATGCACTGGACCTCGCCAATCAGCGCGTCGACATCCGCGTCGCCAACACCAGCGCCATGAATTTCTCGTTCCTGGCCGCCATGGGGCTGGTCCTGTGGTTCGGCGGCCAGAAGGTGATCGCAGGCCAGATCAGCGTCGGCACGCTGGCGCAGTTCCTCACCTTCATGACCATCTTGCAGATGCCGGTGCGCCAGCTCGGGCTGATGGTCAACTCCTTCGCGCGCGCCTCGACCTGCGGCACCCGGCTGTTCGAACTGCTCGACGCCGAGCTCGACATCGAGGACGCGCCCGGCGCCAGGGATCTCGTCGTCAGCGACGGCGTGCTGCGCTTCGACAATGTCGGCTTTCGCTATGAGGGCGCAGGCGGCCGGCCGACGCTGTCCGGCATCTCCTTCGAGGCCCGGTCCGGCGAGACCATCGGCATTGTCGGCCCACCGGGCAGCGGCAAGTCGACCATCGCGCATCTGATCCCGCGTTTCTACGACGTCACTTCGGGTTCGATCACCATCGACGGCCAGGACATTCGTGAGGTGACGCTGAAATCGCTGCGCAAGGCCGTCGGCGTCGTGCAGCAGGACGCGTTCCTGTTCACCACCTCGATCGAGAACAACATCGCCTATGGCAATCCCTGGGCGCGCGAGACCCGCATCGGGCAGGCAGCCGAGTACGCCCAGCTGCACAATTACATCATGGGCCTCCCGGCCGGTTACACCACGGTTGTCGGCGAGCGCGGCGCGTCGCTTTCCGGTGGCCAGCGGCAGCGCCTGACCATTGCGCGGAGCCTGATGCTGCGGCCATCGGTGCTGGTCTTCGACGATTCGACCGCGGCAATAGATGCCGGTACCGAACAGCGCATCCGGGCGGCGATGAAGCGCTTCGCCAGGGACCGCGTCACGCTCATCATCTCGCACCGGCTGAGCTCGCTGATGCATGCCGACCAGATCCTGTTCGTCGAGGGTGGCCGGATCGTCGAGCGCGGCACGCACGAGGAACTGCTGGCGCTCGGTGGCCGCTATCGCGCGCTCTACGATTTGCAGCTGCGGCCGGACGATGAGCGGCCTGTCGTGGCGGGAGCCGCATGATGTCGACACAGGCCGACGACGACAAGGAAGATACCAGCCGCCGGCCGACAAGGGCTGTCGTGGGCTCGCATCGCGACGAGGAAGAAGTCTTCGGCAAGGCCTACGACCCGCGCATCGTCAGGCGCATCTGGAGCTTCGTGAGACCGTATCAGAGCCGGATCTTCATCTCGGTCGCCGCAGTGCTGGTGTTCACGCTGACGCAATTGGCGATCCCGCTGGTCATCCGCTACGCCATCGACCACGGCATGACGGCGGGCAGGCTCGACCAGCCGGTGATGATCGCAGCGATCATCACTTTCGCCGTCATCATCCTGATCAACTATGCCGCCTCCTATGTGCAGGAAAGCGTCGTCGGCAAAGTGGCCGAGAACGTGCTCTCCGACCTGCGCCGGGCCATGTTCAGCCATCTGCAGCGGGTCTCGTTGAGCTTCATGGACAAGACCGAGGTCGGGCGGCTGATGTCGCGCCTGCAGGGCGACGTCAATTCGATGCAGGAATTCCTCGAAACGTCGGTCATGTCGGTGGGCGACATCGTGCTGCTGTTCGGCATCGTCAGCGTGCTTTTGTGGCTGGATTTCCGGCTCGGCCTGCTGACGCTGTCGACCATGCCGGTGCTGTTCATCGTGCGCCTGTTCTGGCTGCCGCGCGCCAAGGTCGCCTTCATGGCCGCGCACGAAACCAACTCGATCGCCAATGGCGCGCTGGCCGAAGGCATCCATGGCGTGCGCACGGTGCAGAGCCTGGAGCGCCAGCACGTCAATTTCGACCTCTATGACGAGAAGGTGCTGGCCAATCTCAATGCCCATCTGACCTCGGCGAAATACGCGCAGGTGATGGTGCCGATCGTCGACACGCTGACCGGCATCGCCATGGCGACCGTCATCGTCGTCGGCGGTTCGATGGTGCTGTCGCACAGCCTCGACATCGGCGTCATGGTGGCGTTCCTGTTCTACATCCAGCGCTTCTTCGACCCGATCCGCTCGCTGACCATGCAATACAGCGTCATGCAGCGCGCCATGGCTTCGGGCCAGCGCATCTCCGAAGTGCTCGACGTGCCGGTCGACGTCAGCGACAGGCAAGGCGCGGTGACGCTGTCGCGCGACATGGACGGCTCGGTCGAGTTCAGGAACGTCACCTTCGGCTATAGGCCGAACCAGCCGGTGCTGAAGAACATCTCCTTTCGCGTCAATCCGGGCGAGACCGTGGCCCTTGTCGGCCCTACCGGATCGGGCAAGTCCAGCTCTATGGCGCTGGTGCACCGCTTTTACGATGTCTGGTCGGGCGAGGTTCTGGTCGGCGGCCATGATGTGCGTGACCTGACCCAGGATTCGCTCGGCGATCAGGTGGCGATGGTGCTGCAGGAGCCGTTCCTGTTCTCCGGCTCGGTGCTGGAAAACATCCGCTACCACAAGACATCAGCCAGCCGCGAGGAGGTGGTGCGCGCCGCACAAGCCGTCGGCGCGCACGATTTCATCGAGAACCTGCCCGATGGCTACGATACCGAACTCGAGCAGCGCGGCGGCAATCTCTCGCTCGGCCAGCGCCAGCTGATCAGCTTTGCGCGTGCACTGGTGGCCGACGCCAAGATCCTGGTGCTCGACGAAGCCACGGCCAGCATCGATTCCTACACCGAGATGCTGATCCAGAAGGCGCTGATCACCCTGCTGGAAGGCCGCACCGGGCTGGTCATCGCCCACCGTCTTGCCACCATCCGCGGCGCCGACCGCATCATCGTGCTGCAGAACGGCGAGATCGTCGAAAGCGGCAACCACGACCAATTGATGGGCCGAAAAGGCCTCTACGCCCGCCTCTACAACATGAACTACGCCTCGTTCGACGACATTTCGGAAGGCGAGCTGGAGTTGGATGCGGCGGTCGGCAAGGCGACGTGATTGGGCCTACCACAGGCGCCTACGCCATTTCGGGGCGTTTTGAACCCTCGCGGATGGCCTTGTGCACGCCGCGCTGCAGATCCATGAATGCAGGGCTTTCCATCACCTCTTCGCGGCGCGGGCGCTCGATATCGACGTTGAAGGTCTGCGTGATGCGTCCCGGGCCGATCCCCATGACGACGATGCGGTCCGACAGATAGACGGCCTCCTCCACATCATGAGTGACAAACAGGACGGTCAACCTGTGTTCCTCCCAGATCTGGGTCAGCAGTTC
>NZ_RZPH01000345.1:0-5495 GCF_004022825.1 Mesorhizobium sp. M7A.F.Ca.CA.004.04.2.1 | reverse complement strand
GGCCAATACTTGTAGAGCGCCTAGCCGAGGCCGGCCGACTGTCGACGGGGATGGCTACCTCACGTCCAGGTGCTGACTTGTCTCGCCATACGCAAAAGAGAACTGCTTCCAGATGGGCGGATCATGGTCTAAAAGCGTCTCCTCCCGCCGACTGAAAGGCTGACCATGGCACTGAGAGCCGACGACCTGATCGACCGCCGCCGTTTGCGGCGCAAGCTGACATTCTGGCGCGTCGTCGCCATAGGCATCGTAGCCCTTGGGGTGATTGCGCTTTCAACCTGGTTCTATGGCGACGATTTCGGCGGCTCGACGGTCGACCATATTGCCAAGGTCAAGATCGAAGGCACGATCACCGAGGACGAGGAACTGATCAAGCGGCTGGAAACCATCCGTCTTTCATCGAAGGTGAAGGGCGTGATCCTGTCGATCGATTCGCCTGGCGGCACCACCGTCGGTGGTGAGTCGATCTATGAAGAAGTGCGCAAGCTGGCCGCCGACAAGCCGGTGGTGGCGGAAGTCGGCACGCTCGCCGCATCGGCGGGCTATATGATCGCCAGTGCCGCCGATCACATCGTTGCCCGCAAGACCTCGATCGTCGGCTCGATCGGCGTGCTGATCCAGTATCCCGACGTCAGCGGCCTGATGGACAAACTCGGCGTCAAGCTGGAGGAGGTGAAATCCTCGCCGCTGAAAGCCGCACCCTCTCCCTTCAAGCCGACCAATGACGACGAGCGTGCCATGGTTCGCAAACTCATCCTCGACAGTTATAACTGGTTCGTCGACATCGTCGCCGAACGCCGCAAGATGACCCGCGAACAAGCGCTGGCGCTTGCCGACGGCTCGATATTCACCGGGCGTCAGGGCGTAGCCAACGGGCTGATCGACGCCGTCGGCGGCGAGGCGGTAGCGGTCGACTGGCTGGCGACCAAGGGCGTCGATGCCAAGCTCAAGGTCGTCGAGTGGAAGGATACCGAACAGCGCGGCGGCTTCCTGTTCTCGAAAGCGATGGCGCAAACCATCGGCAGTGCGCTCGGCCTGCCCGCCTACAGTGGCGACGTCATCCATGAACTCGGAGCCGACCGCTTGTTTCTTGACGGTCTCGTTTCCGTCTGGCACCCTTGAGACGCCGTTTGGGGCAAGTGAAAAAAGCAAATAAAATCATCCTCATAATTTTGACCGCACTGCTTTCACGGGGACCCGTCTCATGATCAAGTCCGAACTTGTGCAGATTATTGCCACGCGCAATCCGCATCTTTTCCTGCGCGACGTCGAAAACATCGTCGGCGCCATCTTCGATGAAATCACCGACGCCCTTGCCGAAGGCAACCGGGTCGAGTTGCGAGGCTTCGGCGCTTTTTCGGTGAAGAACCGCCCCGCCCGCACCGGCCGCAATCCGCGCACCGGCGAATCCGTCGAGGTCGAGGAGAAGTGGGTGCCGTTCTTCAAGACCGGCAAGGAACTGCGTGAAAGGCTGAACGGCGGCAAGTAGGCGCGACGTCAGCGCCTGACGGCCTTTCGGACAGGCCAGCTTCCGACGGAAAACATCATGTTCAATCGCTTCATCCTCATCGCGATCTTCGTGCCCCTGGCGATCATCCTGATCGCACTCGCCGTTGCCAACCGCGAACTGGTCGCCTTCACGCTCGATCCGTTCAACCCCGGCAATCCGAAGCTGACCCTGACTTTGCCGCTGTTCATTTTCCTGTTCCTGGCACTCGCCATCGGCATGATCGTCGGCAGCCTGGCAACCTGGGTCAAGCAGGGCCGCTATCGCAAGCTGGCGCGCCAGCGCGGCGTCGAGGCCGAGAACCTGCGCCAGGCGGTCAGCCGTGCGCCGGCGGCACCGCAAAGCCCGGCTCTGGGAACGGCCCCAGGCTCCACCCAAGGGTCCGCCCAAGGGTCCGCCCATGGGTCCGCCCATGGGTCCGCATTGCCGAAGCCGACCGCTTGAGCCGCCCGTCGGCGGTTTTGTCCCCACGGAGTTCTTCATGCTGACCATTTCGGCCGCAGAGGTCGACCATGCGCTGAGCTTTGCCGGGCTGGTCGAGACGCTGCGCATGGCGTTTCGCGACGGCGCGGTGCAGCCGGTCAGGCATCATCATACGATCGAGCGGCCAGATGGCGCGGCCTCCACCCTGCTCTTGATGCCCGCCTGGACCGACCTCAACGCGGCCGGCACATCGGCCGGCGGTCACATCGGCGTCAAGATCGTCACCGTGTCCCCCGACAACAATGCCATCGGCAAGCCGGCGGTGATGGGGCTCTATCTCCTGCTCAATGGCGCCACCGGCGAACCTGAGGCCTTGATCGACGGCCAGCGGCTGACACAGTGGCGCACCGCCTGTGCTTCGGCGCTTGCGGCCTCCTATCTCGCCCGCGACGATGCCTCGCGGCTGCTGGTGGTCGGCGCCGGCGCGCTGTCGCCCTTCCTCGCCAAGGCGCACTCGGCCGTACGGCCGATCAAGACCATCCGCATCTGGAACCGCACCCCGGCCAATGCCGAGAAGGTCGCGGCCGATCTGCGCGCCGAGGGTTTTGCAGCCAGCGCGGCGAGCGATCTCGATGCCGAGCTTGGGCAGGCCGACATCGTCTCCTCGGCGACGATCACGACGACGCCGCTGATCAAGGGTGCGCTGTTGCAGCCGGGAACCCATGTCGACCTGGTCGGAGGCTTTACGCCGACGATGCGCGAGAGCGACGACGACGCGATCAGGCTCGCCCGCGTCTATGTCGACACCCGCGCCGGCGCCACCAAGGAAGCCGGCGACATCGTCCAGCCGCTGGCCTCCGGCGTGCTGAAGCCGGAAACCATCGTCGCCGATCTGCACGAATTGGCGCGCGGCCAGAAGAAGGGTCGCGAGAGCGCCGGTGAGATCACGCTGTTCAAGTCGGTCGGCGCGGCGCTCGAGGATCTTGCCGCCGGCATTGCCGTCTACAAGGCGCTCACGGCCTAGTTCGCCGGTACAGCCATTTTGGCGCTCATCGCGTCGGCGATCACACGAAAATCGTGATCCCCGATTTCGAAAAGGCCAAAGCGAAGCTGATAACCCCAGTTCGACTTGGCCATGGTGAAGTCCAGCCTGTCGAGCAGCGGCTTGATCGGCGCTTCCTCGGCCTTGGCCCACGCCACATCGCGGCGGAAGGGTGTGAAGCCGGCGCCCATATCGCCCTGATAGGGCTCGCCTTCCCGCACGATGCCGATCGCGGTGAAGGCCCGCAGGCCATCTTTCTCGCCCAAAACAGTGTTCGGCGAGTAGTAGACGATGCCATCGCCTGGCTTGACGCGACGCAGCGGTGCCGCCTTGCCGTGGTTGACCTGCATGAAGCCGGCTGCGCGACCCCGACGGACATGTTCGGCCGACGCCACGGCGATCCAGTACGCGCTCATCTCTGGTTACCATTGGCCTGTTCGCCATCGGACAGCCAATAGACGCGCAGGCGATGATTGTCGGGATCGAGCGCGACAAAAGTACGGCCGAAATCCATGTCGGTTGGCGTCTGCAGGATATTCAGCCCGCGCCCGGACCAGTCGGCATGGGCGGCATCGACCGCATCGGGCGTATCCAGCGCAAAGACGATTTCGGCGCCACCGCCTGACATGGCGGCTGCCGGCTCCACCGTATGGCGCGACCACAGGCCGAACTTGAAGCCGGCATCGAGCACGAACAGCACGAAGGTCGGCGAACTTTCGACCGGCTCACGGCCGAGCAGCGCGCTGTAGAAGGCGCCGCTCTCAAGCGGCTGGTCGACATAGAGGATGATGAAATTCGGGGTGGCCATATCTGCTCTCCAAGGTTCGGTGCTTCGACTTGGCGACCATAAGATGAGCTACTGTCAGATCATGGCAGCAGTCATCTCGAACCACGAGGCTTGTCGAGCGTCGTCCGCCACTCCTTGAGCAGCGCCTGGCGACGGCGCGGATAGCGCGTGTTTGTCGCTTGGAGCTCGGCGATGCGATCGGCGCGAAAATGCCGGAAATCGTGCCGCATCTCGCACCACGCCACCACCACCCGCACCTTGTCGAAGAAGCCCAGCGCAAATGGCCACACGACACGCTCGGACGCAGCGCCGCCGGCGTCGCGGTAGAGAAAGCCAAGCTTGCGCTCGTTGCGGATGGCCTGCCGCACCAGACCAAGATCGATGCTTTCGATGACTGCGGCGGGAGGGCCGACCAGCAGTGTGCTCGCGTCGAGATCCTCGCGCAGATCGTCCGGCAGGACGGCGGCGATCTTGGCCAACGCGTTGGCAGCGGCGGCCGAGAGACGCTGGTCCGGCTGCTTGGCGACCCAGCGCGAGCCGAGCACGATGGCTTCGATCTCCTCGTCGCTGAACATCAGCGGCGGCAGCATGAAGCCGGGCTTGAGCACATAACCGACACCCGCCTCGCCCTCGATCGGCGCGCCCTGGCCCTGCAGCGTGGCGATATCGCGGTAGAGTGTGCGAATCGAAATCCCGAGTTCATCGGCCAGCGCCTGTCCGCTCACTGGCCGGCGATGCCGGCGCAGGCACTGGATCAGGTCGAGCAGGCGTTCGGAGCGGGACATCCGGTAGATTTGCCTGTTTCTTTGACATTGGTCCATCGCGGCCAACCTGAACCGGAGAGGCCGACCTGTCGGACTTGGTTGCGAAGCCGGTTGCCCTATGTCAAAAGCGGCCACGCCGTTCGGAGTTGCCCCCGCTTGAAGTCTTTTCGCGACAAACGCCGCGACAACCGTCCACATCCATCCGCGAAGGGTGCGGCGGACGTGTCACGTCCGCGTCCCGGCCAGGCTCCCGCCAGACCGGAAGCGCCACCGCGCGAGCGCCATGAGGCGAAGACGGAAAGTCGTTCCGAACCGAACTCGGCGCCGCGCATCCTGGCCCGCCGCGAAGGCGCTCTGCCCGCCGAACATCTTCCCGTGATCCTGGAAGTGGCGCCCAATGCCGATTATGCGCTGCTCGACAGCGGCACCGGCCAAAAGCTCGAACAATATGGCCCCTACCGTATCGTGCGGCCCGAGGGCCAGGCGATCTGGCAAAAGGCCTTGCCGGCAAAGGAATGGGAGCGTGCCGACGCCGTCTTCACCGGCGACACCGACGAGGAGGGCATCGGCCGCTGGCGTTTCCCCAAGCTGCCGCTCGGCGAGACCTGGCCGATGAAGCATGACGGCATCGACTATCTCGGCCGTTTCACCTCGTTTCGTCATGTCGGCGTCTTTCCCGAGCAGGCCTCCCATTGGGATCACATGGCCGGGCTGATCGCGGCGGCGAAGCGGCCGGTCAAGGTGCTGAACCTGTTCGGCTATACCGGTCTCGCCTCATTGGTGGCGGCTCGCGCCGGCGCCGAGGTCACCCATGTCGATGCCTCGAAGAAAGCGATCGGCTGGGCCCGTGAAAACCAGGAGATGGCCGGCCTCGGCAGCAAGCCGCTCCGCTGGATCGTCGACGACGCGGTCAAATTCGCCGAGCGCGAGGAGCGCCGCGGCAGCCGCTACGACATCATCCTTTTCGACCCG
>NZ_RZPH01000344.1:0-5498 GCF_004022825.1 Mesorhizobium sp. M7A.F.Ca.CA.004.04.2.1 | reverse complement strand
GAACAGCAACGCCGGCACCTCTGTCAGGATGTAGGCCGACATCCGACCTTCTGTCGCAATGGCGCGCACCTTGCGGCGCAGCTTGCCGCGCTCGCGGATCGTCGTCGCCAGGCCGTCGAGGATCTCGCGCAGATTGCCGCCCGAACTGGTCTGGATCGAGACGGCGGTGACGAACAGCGGCAAATCCTCCTGGCCGACCCGGTCGAACAGCGAGTTCAACGCCGAAACCAGATCGGAGCCATATGTCACCTCGTCGGCGATGACGCCGAACTCGGTGCCGATCGGGTCGGGCATCTCGCGCGCCACCATGGCGATCGCCACCGGCACCGGATGGCCGGCCTTCAGGCCACGCGTGATCAGTTCCAGCGCCTCCGGCAATTGCATGCCGAACCGCTTTACCCGGCGCTTGCGCTTGAAGCGCAGCGTGATCACCGGCAGCACCGGCACAAGCACCACAAACAGCACAAGCCCCATCAGCGGCGGCAAGCCGTACCAGATGGCGACCAGGGTCATCGCCATCGCCACGCCGCAGCTGATCATCAGGAATTTCGACAGCGGCATGATCATGCCCGACTGGGTTCGCAAAGCGCGGAACCGATCCAGCGAAAACAGCGGCGTGCCTGCGTCGAGGCCGCGTTCCTTGCGCAGTTGGACAAGCACCTGCTCCTGGCTGATCTTGTTTTCCTGCAGCTTCATGCGCCGGTTGATGGCGGTGCGCTTGTCGCTGCGGCCGGCATAAAGCAGGTAGCAGGCCTCGGCGATCAGGATGCCGGTCAGCGCGGCCGCGGCATAAACGACATAGATAGCGCTCATTCCATCGAACACTTGGCTACTCCTGCGGCCGGCCGGGTTCGAAATATCGTCCGGGAAACTCGATGCCCATGGCGCGCAGATCCTCGAGGAAGCGCGGCCGGATGCCGGTCGCCTCGTAGTGGCCCAGAATCCTGCCGTCGGCCTCCATGCCGGTACGCACAAAGCGGAAGATCTCCTGCATCTGGATGACATCTCCTTCCATGCCGGTCACCTCGGCGACACTGGTCACCTTGCGCTTGCCGTCGGACAGGCGCGTCAGCTGAACGATCAGGTCGAGCGCGCTGGCGATCTGGCTGCGGATCGACTGCACCGTCATCGGCATGCCGGTCATGCCGAGCATCTGCTCGAGCCGCGAAATGGCGTCGCGCGGCGTGTTGGCATGGATGGTCGCCATCGACCCTTCGTGGCCGGTGTTCATTGCCTGCAGCATGTCGAAAGCCTCCTCGCCCCGGCACTCGCCGAGGATGACGCGGTCGGGGCGCATGCGCAGTGCGTTCTTGACCAGGTCGCGCTGCTTCAGCTCGCCATGGCCTTCGATGTTGGCCGGACGTGTTTCCATACGCGCGACATGCGGCTGCTGCAGTTGGAGCTCGGCCGCGTCCTCGATGGTGATCAGCCGCTCGTCTTCCGGAATGAAGGCCGACAGCGCATTGAGCATGGTCGTCTTGCCGGTGCCGGTACCGCCCGAAATGATCGTCGTCTTGCGGGCATGCACGGCCGCCGCCAGCACTTCGGCCATGTTCTGGGTGATGGCGCCGAATTCGACCAGTTTGTGCAGGCCGAGCTTGTTCTTGGAAAATTTGCGGATCGACACCAGCGGCCCATCGACCGCAACCGGGCGGATGGCCGCGTTGAAGCGCGAGCCGTCCAGCATGCGGGCATCGACCATCGGCTGCGATTCGTCGACACGGCGACCGACCGCGGCGACGATCTTGTTGACGATGCGCAGAAGATGCGCCTCATCCTTGAACGGAATGTGGACCGGCTGCAGCTTGCCCTTCTTTTCGACAAAGCAGTTCATGTGGCCGTTGATCAGGATATCGTTGATGTCGGGGTCCTTGAGCAGCGGCTCGAGCGGACCGAGGCCGACCATCTCGTCGACGATGTCGTCGACCAGCGCGTCAAGCTCGACGGTGTTGATCGCCATCCGCTCCTGCTTGGTCTTTTCCGACACGAAATCACGCACTTGCCGGCGCATCTCATCCTTCGGCAAACGCTCCAGCGCGACAAGATTGATCTCTTCGAGCAGCAGCCGGTGGATACGCACGCGCGCATCGAGCACCTTGTTGGCATTCTTTGCCGGCGCTGTGTCCGGCTTTGCCGGCAAAGCCTTTCGGCTGGTCGGAATGACGACGGCATGATGGGCGACCGGCGTCGTCTCAGGCACGCGCTGCGGAAGCGCATCGCGGTTCTGCAGGGCGGAGAAGCGGCTGGTCATCCGGCTTTCCTCTTCAGCAATTCACGGCCCATGCCAAACAGCGAGCGCGATTTCGCCCGTGTTGGGACCGCTTCCTCCGGCAGGATGATCTTTTTCAGATCGTTGACGACATTGGCGTTGGGATCGATCTCGTGCAGCGGCACGCCGCGATCGACCGCCTCGCGCACCAGCCGATAGTTGTTGGCGATACCGCCGACGAAATGCTCGCCGAGAATTTCCTGGACGTCCGCCTGCTTGATGCCGTTGTCGAACATCTTCTGTTCGAAACGGTTGACGATGACGTTCGGCTTCACTTCCTTGCCGGCAGTCTCGTAGACCGCCTGGATCAGCCGCTGGGTGTGGCGCAGGCACGGCACCGTCATTTCCGCGACGATGTAGAGCTTGTTGGAACCGAGCAGCACGGTTTCCGTCCATGGAAACCAGGTGCGTGGCATGTCGATGACGACATTGTCGAAATAGGCCGAAACGAGGTCCAGCATGCGCACCACGACATCGGTCTTGAACGAGCGCATCTCTGCTGGATGCGCCGGTGCCGCCAGCACGCACAGCCCGCTGGCATGCTTGGACAGCATCACGTCGAGCAGTTGCCGGTCGAGACGCTCGGGCTGGTTCTCGATCTCGGTGATGTCGAAACGCGGTTCGAGGTCGAGATATTCGGCACAGGCGCCCTGCTGGAAATTGAGATCGACGACGCAGGTCGAGGCGCCGCGCGTCACCGAGTGATGCAGCTGGAAAGCGGTCTGCAGCGCCAGCGTGGTGGTGCCGACGCCGCCCGCGGCAGGCATGAAGGTGTAGATCTGCGATTCGGTGTTTTCCTCGCGCCCGGGTCCCTGCAGCGCCCGCACGACGGAGCGCACCAGATCGGCCGTGGTGATCGGCTTGACCAGGAAATCCGCGACCTTGAGCTGCACCAGAATGCGCACCGCGGCGGCGTTGAACTCCTGCGTGACGACGACGACCGGAACCTTGTCCTCCAGCCGGCGCATAATGCGCTGCAGCGACTCGACCTCCTCCAGCCTTGCCGCATCCATGTCGACGATGATGGCGCCGAAGTCGGCTTCCTGGATCTCGCCGCGCAACTCGGTGACGTTCTTCTCCACTGTCGAGAGCTGTATGATCTCGGAGGCGGAAAATGCGGTGCGCGTGTCCTGCGCAAATGTCCTGTCGGTCGATACGAGCAGGATCTTCCTGGTCTTGATGCCGTTTGCCATTCTGTCAGCCTGTCAGGTCGATCGACCGTTGGATCATTTGCCCGTGGGATCAATTGGTCGTGCTGGACTGCGACGCCTTGGCACCGGCCGCCTGATCGGGTGTGACAGCCGCGGCACTGCCTCGTTGGGCCGGCACCAGGAGCCTGGTGTTCTGGACCCCGTATTTCCAGGGATCGACCATCTGCATGACGGTGTTGGCGGCCTGCGCATTTCCGGCGCCGGCCGTCGGCCCTTCGCTGCGCACATAGTCGTCGCTGGTGCAGCCGGCGGCAAAGCCGGTCAGCAGCAAGGCGACGCTCGATCCAAAGACCAGACGCATGACTTCAATCCTTCGGCAGGTCGAGGAAATGCCCAGCCGAAGCGGCCGCTGCAGGTTGAGTGACGCGGCCGTCTGCCAGCGCCACGGTGCGACCGGCATCGGAATCCTTCACTTCCTCGGTGTTGTTGAGAAAATAGTCGGCGTTGCTGGCCGGCTGCGTGCCATCGGTCGGCTCGACGAGCTTCTTCTCCGGATCGACCGGCTTGACCAGATAGGGCGTCACGATGATGACGAGGTCGGTCTCGCGCCGCTGATAGGATTTCGAGGAAAACAGCGCCCCAAGCACCGGCATCTTGCCGAGGCCGGGAATGCGCGACGTGGTGATGTCGTTTTGCGACTGCAGCAGTCCAGCGATCATGAAGCTCTGGCCGTTCTTCAGGTCTACCGACGTCCTGGCACGGCGCACGATGAAGCCGGGAACCGAGATGGTCCCGATATTGTAGGAGGCCGACGCGTCGATCGAGGAGACTTCCGGCGCGATGTCCAGACTGACCAGCCCATCCTTGAGGACGGTCGGCGTGAAATCCAGGCTGACGCCGTATTTCTTGTAGCTGACCGAGATCTTGCCGTCGTCCTCGGAGACCGGGATCGGGAATTCGCCGCCGGCGAGAAAGCTCGCTGTCTGGCCGGAACGGGCGATCAGGTTCGGCTCGGCCAGCCGCCGCGCCAGGCCGCGCTCTTCTAGCGCCTTGATGGCGATATCGATCGACACGCCGTTCGACAAAAGCCTGCCGATGATCTCGCCGGTGCCGGCGGCCGGCACTGTACCCGGATCGATCGAGACGTCGCGGCCACCGAGGCCGTAGGCAAAATTGGCGGCGTATTTGGCGCCCAGATCCTGACCCGCCTGGCGGTTGATCTCGACAAAACGGACATTGAGCTGGACCTGCTGCGACGATGAGATGTTGACCGAGTTGATGACCTCCTCGGTGCCGGAAAAGCGCGTCGCGATCTTGTTTGCCTTTTCGGCGGCGACCGCGTCATCCGCCTCGCCCGACAGCACGACCCGGCCGTTGGCCGATCCGACCTTGATCCTGGCATCCGGCACGCTGGCCCGAATGGTGCTGGCCAGCTGGTCTGTGTCGAGCGTCACCTCGATGTCGACGGTGCCGACAAGCTGCTTCTTCTCATCGAACAGCGCAATGCCGGTAGTGCCGAGATTGTTGCCGAGCACGTAGAAGGATTTGTCGGTCAGCGGATTGACGTTGGCGATCTCCGGGTCGCCGATGACGATCTGGTAGAAGGCGGCACTGGTCATGATCGTCTTCGGCTTGCCCTTGGCAACCTTGATCGACGCATTCTTGGTCGACGACACATAGACGATGTCGTTGTCAGCTCTCGCCGAGGCGCCGAAAGCCAGCATCGCGGCAGCAGCCAGCGAAGACGCGACAGCCACCGCACGCAAAATGCGCAACCGCCCCATGACCCGATATGTGAACAGCCCGAACATTGTCCCGTCCCTCACCCAGTCCCCACTGGCTTATTTCTGGTCCCGCGAAGGAACCTGGTATTCCTCGGCCTTCGTGCCGCGCGTTACGATGACCGTCTTGAACTTCGGTTTCTCCGGCTCCTTGGTGACGGCGTCGAACACCGAGCCGGCCGCGGCCTGCACATCCGAGGCGACCGATCCGCCGAAGGAGGAGATGGTGGTGACGCCGTTCTTGCCGTCACCGCCTTCGCTGGCGGATCGAAGCGACAGGGACAAGGTGCCGACGGT
>NZ_RZPH01000343.1:0-5501 GCF_004022825.1 Mesorhizobium sp. M7A.F.Ca.CA.004.04.2.1 | reverse complement strand
GCCTTATAGTCCGCGCGCTTTATCACTTTGGAGTCGCGGGCAATGGCAGAGTTTCCGAAAAAGGCGAAGGTCGTCATCGTCGGCCTGGGCGGTATCGTCGGCGCATCGATCGCCCATCACCTGATCGAACGCGGCTGGGATGACATTGTCGGCATCGACAAATCGGGCATCCCGACCGACATCGGCTCGACGGCGCACGCCTCCGACTTCTGCTACACGACCAGCCACGATTTCCTGTCGTGCTGGACGACGCTCTACTCCATCGATTTCTACGAGAAGATGGGCCACTACGCGCGCATCGGCGGCCTTGAGGTCGCGCGCGTCGGCGACGACGGCCGCATGGAGGAGATCAAGCGCAAGATCGCCTCGGCCAAGGCGTTTGGCACGCGCGCCCGCCTGATCGAGCCGGCCGAGATCAAGGAGAAATTTCCACTCATCGAAGAAGCGATTGTCCAGGGTGGCCTTTGGGATCCCGATGCCGGTCTGGTCATCCCGCGCTCGCAGACGGTCGCCGGCAAGCTGGTCGATCAGGCGGAAGCGTCCGGCAAGCTCAAATCCTTCGCCAACACGTCGGCTCGGTCGCTTGTCGTCAAGGACGGCCGCATATCAGGCGTGGTGACGGACCGCGGCACCATCGAGGCCGACTATGTCATCGTCTGCGCCGGGATCTGGGGCCGGCTGATCGCGGAAATGGTCGGCGAGGACCTGCCGGTCATGCCGATCGACCATCCGCTGACCTTCTTCGGCCCCTACAACGAGTTCGCCGGCACGGGCAAGGAGATCGGCTGGCCGCTGCTGCGCGACCAGGGCAACTCGGCCTATATGCGCGACACCGGCGATCCAAAGACCGCCGAGGGCGGGCAGATCGAGTGGGGTTACTACGAAGAGACCAATCCGCGCCTGTGCCATCCGCGCGACCTGCTGGAGAAGGATCAGGCGCGGCTTTCGCCCTCACAGCGCGACCTCGACATGGAGCAGATCCTGGCACCGCTCGAACGCGCCATGGAACTGACGCCGATCCTCGGCGAACTCGGCTACAATGAGAGCCATTCCTTCAACGGGCTTCTCCAGGTGACGGCTGATGGCGGCCCGTCCATGGGCGAAAGCCAGAAGGTGCGGGGCCTTTGGTATGCCGTCGCCATCTGGGTCAAGGATGGTCCCGGCATGGGCAAGCTGATCGCCGACTGGATGACCGACGGCCGCACCGCAATCGATCACCATGCCATCGACTATGCACGGTTCTATCCGCACCAGACCAAGGAGCAATTCATCTGGGATCGCTGCACCGAGACCGCGATGAAGGTCTACAATCCGGCGGTGCATCCGCGCGAGCCGTTCTCCAAGGCCCGCAACATCAGGCGCTCGCCGTTCTGGGAGCGCGAGAAGGAACTTGGCGGTTATTTCATGGAGCTCGGCGGCTGGGAGCGCGCCCACGGCTATGCCGCCAACGAGCACCTTTTGGAGAAATACGGCAACCGCGTGCCGGTGCGCGAGAATGAGTGGGACAACCGCCATTTCTGGCGCGTCTCCAATGCCGAGCATCTCGCCATGAGCGAGGATTGCGGCATCGTCAACCTGTCGCATTTCGCCATGTATGACATCGAAGGTCCCGACCATGTCGCGCTGCTGGAATGGCTGTGCGCGGCCAAGATCGGCGGCGACAACAACATCGGCAAGGGCATCTACACCCACTTCCTCGACGAGGAAGGCATGGTGCGGGCCGACTTTACCGTCATCCGCATGGCTGACCGCTGTCGTTTGATCGACGGCGCGGACGCCGGTCCACGCGACTTCCAGTACATGCGCCGCACGGCACAGGACAAAGGCTTCGACGTCACTATCACCGACGTGACCGAGAAATACGTCACTATCGGCATCTGGGGGCCGAACGCCCGGGCGACCTTGCAGAAGGTGGTCGAAAATCCGGACGGGCTCTCTGTTGAGAACTTCCCATTCGCGGCGATCAAGCCGGTCCGGATCGGCGGCAAGGATGTCACCGCTTTCCGCATCTCCTATGTCGGCGAGCAGGGCTGGGAACTGCACATGCGCTACGAGGACGGCCTGGCCGTCTGGGACGCCCTGCGCTCGACCGGCGTGATGCCCTTCGGCGTCGAGACCTATGCCAACACGCGCCGCATGGAAAAGAGCCTGCGCCTGCAGAACGCCGACCTTTTGACCGAGTACAATCTGCTCGAAGCGGATCTCGCCCGTCCGAAGGTCAAGGAGAACGACTTTTGCGGCAAGGCCAGGCATGTAGAGTTCCGAGCCCGCGAGCACCAGCCGGCCATGCTGTGCACGCTGGTGATGACCAGTAATGTCGATTCCAAAGGTGTTGCCCGCTATCCCGTTGGCACCATGCCTGTAATGGACCCGAAGACCGGCGAGACGCTGGTCGACGACCTCGGCCGGCGGTCCTTCACCACCTCGATGGCCTACGGCCCGACCATCGGCAAGAACATAGGTCTCGCCTATCTGCCGTGGGCGTACGCCCAGGAAGGCCGTAAGCTCACCATCGAGTATTTTGGCGAGACATATCCGGTCGAAGTCGCCGCCGTCGGCTACAAGCCGCTCTACGATCCGGAGAATTTGAAGCCGCGCAGCTGAGTGCTCGCAAGCGCAAAAAGGCATGAAGGCAAAAGCCTGGCCACCGGCCGGGCTTTTCTCTTTTTAAGCCGGCGGTTTTCGCTTACCCTTGCGGAATGTCTGCTTTTGCCTGTGCTAGACATTTGCTTTCGAGCTGTGCCGCGTTCGCGCTGACGCTTTGGTTGGCGCCGGCGTCCCTTGCTGACGAGCCCGTCGATGTCGAGCTGGTGCTGGCCGTCGATGTCTCGCTGTCGATGTCACCGGACGAACTCGAGATCCAGCGTCACGGTTACGCAGCGGCGCTGACGCACGACAATGTGCTGCAAGCCATTGCCGATGGCGCTTATGGCAAGATCGCCGTTACCTATGTCGAATGGGCCGGCACCACCTGGCAGCGCGTCATCGTGCCGTGGACGGTGATCGCCAGCCGCACCGACGCCGAGCGCGTGGTCGCGCAGTTGTCGGCGCAGCCGCCCAATAGCGCGCGGCGCACCTCGATCTCCGGAGCGCTGGAGTTCGGCAACGACCTGTTTGCCGAAAGCGGCTACCGGGGCACGAAGCGGGTCATCGACATTTCGGGCGACGGCCCCAACAACCAGGGTGCGCCGGTCAATCTGACCCGCGACGGGCTGATCAAGCAAGGCATCGTCATCAATGGCCTGCCGCTGATGACGCGAGGCGGTTTTTCCGGCGCCTACGACGTCAGCAATCTCGATCGCTACTACAGCGACTGCGTCATTGGTGGTCCCGGAGCCTTCATGATCCCGGTCAATGACTGGACGCAGTTTCCCGAAGCCATTCGCCGCAAGCTGGTGCTGGAACTCGCCGGTCCGGCCTCGCCGCAATGGGCGGCGGAAGAAGCCGCGCATCCGCCGGTGATATTGGCGCAGGAGAGGTCCACCACCGACTGTCTGGTCGGTGAGAAAATGTGGCGAAACCGCAGTTGGATGTTCGACAGCCGCTAAAGCTCTTCTCCGTTGAGCGTGATCTTTGGCCGAACCGGCTCCCATTCTTGCCCCCGCTGCCTACCTGTTCGGGCTTACGCTCCAGGCTTGCCTCCGCTACCGAAGCAGTGGCAAACTGGGCGGGCCGCGTGATCCAGCCAGGAGCGCGGCCAAACCGAGGAAACACCGATGAGACGTCTTGCCATCCTGACCGCAGTCGCGTCTGTGCTTTATGCCGACGTCGCCAGCGCCCAATACAACCAGGCTGCCTGCATCATGTTCGAGAACGGGAATTTTCGCGGGCGGTCCATCGGCATGGGTGCCGAGGATTCCGTAAATTTTCGTGGCGGCCAGTTCTGGAATGACCGTGTGTCGTCGGTGATCGTCCGCCGCGGCTGCACGCTCGTGGCCTATGAGGATTCTCGGATGGGCGGCCGCTCGATCGAGATCACGCGCAGGATCCGCAATTTGGGCGGTAGTGACTGGAACGACCGTATCTCCTCGGCGGAATGCACCTGCGACGACTACTGAGGTTCAGGCGGCGGAGCGCAGACCGGTTACGGGTCGGATCAGGCTGCCAGCAGCTGCTTGCGGTCGACGCGCTCTTGTTGCGGCGAGCGGGCGTAGAGTTCTCGGTAGCATTTGGAGAAATGCGAGGCCGAGACGAAGCCGCAGGCGACCGCCACCTCGACCACCGGCATCGACGACTGGATTAGCAGATGCCTGGCGCGGTCGAGCCGGATTTCCAGATAGTAGCGGGCAGGGGAGCGCCCCATCTCGGTGCGGAACAGCCGTTCGATCTGGCGGCGCGACAGGTCGACATGGTCGGCGATCTCGATCAGTGACAGCGGCTCCGACAGATTGCCCTCCATCAGTTCGATGATGGTCAGCACTTTCGAGTTCTGGACGCCGAGGCGGGCGCGAAGTGGCAGGCGCTGGCGGTCGGTGGGGCTGCGCACGCGGTCGGTCAGCACCTGCTCGCAGACGCGGTTGACGAGGTTCTCGTCAAAGTCGTCGCCGATCAGCTTCAGCATCATGTCGAGTGCGGCGGTGCCACCGGCGCAGGTGTAGATGTTCTGGTCGATCTCGAAGAGGTCGGCAAAGACGTTGGCCTTCGGGAACGCTTCGGAAAAGCCCGGCAGGTTCTCCCAGTGGATGGCGCAGCGCTTGTTGGACAGCAGGCCGGCGGCGGCGAGGATATGCGCGCCGGTGCACAGGCCGCCGACGGCGACGCCGCGATTGTATTCCTCGCGCAGCCAGGCGAAGGCGGACTTGTTCTGGTAGCGCTCGACATTGATGCCGCTGCAGACGATGGCCATGTTCGGCCGGTCGGGGCCTGCCATCTTCTTGCGCTCGTCCTCGAGCGAGGTGTTGACCGCGCATTCGACCCCGTTCGAGGCGCGCACCGGCTTGCCGTCGATGCTGGCGAGGCGCCAGCGATAGGCCTCGTAGCCGAGCATGCGATTGGCCGAACGCAACGGGTCGAGCGCGGTCGCAAAAGCGATCATGGTGAAATCGGGAATAAGGAAGAATACAAACGATCGCTTGATCGGATGCTTTACGGCGTTCAAGGGAACCTCACACAGCCATGGCGCGAACAGGATGTCGCGAATAGCATAGCGACATCAGGAAAAACCATGTCTGTCAATCGGCTACGCCGCTACGACGAGATTAAATTTGCGACATGGGTCGCAAACGGGCAATCGGCGTGCAGCGAGCCCTGGAAGTGGCACGAACTGTTCAAGGGACGGGCAACGTACTGCCTGCGCGCAAAACAAAAACGCCGCCTTGGCTGGAGCCAGGCGGCGTTACAGTTTTAAAGCAGCGGCAGGGATGCGCTGCCCCTAAAAATCTTCAGGCGACGAAGCCGAGGCGGGCCGCATTCATGGCGCCGGTCTGGCCGGGCATGGTGTTGGCGAGACGCTGACGCTCGAGGGCGGTGGTCCGGTTCATTTCGCGGCGGGGGAAGAGGGG
>NZ_RZPH01000342.1:0-5503 GCF_004022825.1 Mesorhizobium sp. M7A.F.Ca.CA.004.04.2.1 | reverse complement strand
GACCAGCGGAGAGCTACTGCGTCAGTCTGAAGAGATTCGCGCACTTGTTGAGCGCGTCCGTCGCGCGATCCCTACTTGTAGAACCGTGCGCTGACCGCTTTCGGGCCGAGAGTGGACCGACGGCTCCGAGGCTCGGATCGTCAGTAGCGGACCTTCGAACGTCGAATGATCTCAAAGACCAACTGCCAGCTTTCTGCGCGTTAAGCCATGATCGGAGGCGTCGAATGCGAACATGTGTTGAGGGCGGATGTTTCCGGCCTCGGCCCTTTTCGCTCCTAAGTGTGGCCGTGGGATACACCGCCGGTCCCTTGTGTCCCTCCCTGCCTTCGCCCCCAAAGCTGCTGAGGCGCATAGTAGGCTTCTCTTTTGCGCCTCAGATGTGTATGCCTTAATCAGCTCCATGGAACATCTAGCTGGAGCTGATCAAAAATATATGAAGCCACCAACGCAACCTGACTCCGACCGGCCCTTGAATGCCGAGGCGGCCGATCTTTTTGGCTTTGTGGGCATAGCCAGAAGACTCGCACCCGCAATTCTGAAGACGTTCGAAACAGACGGCATGGTCGTTGGCCTGGAGGGGCCTTGGGGATCAGGCAAGACCACGCTGCTGAACTTCCTGCGGCACGAGCTGGACAAGAGCAAGCCGGAGCACATCCACGTCATAAACATCGCGCCATGGCTCAGCGGAGATCGGTCCAATCTCGTATCCTCCCTGCTTATCCCAATAGCGGACATTCTGGATCAGATTGAAAACGCGCACGCCAAACAGAGCCGTTGGAAGCAGCTGAAGAAGAAAGGAACCGACCTCGGCAATCTCGTCCGGTCGTACGGCGCGAAAACAGGGCGGACGTTGGCGCCGGCCGCGCGGTTGGCTGAATATTTCATTCCCGGTGCGAAGATCGCGGGAGACTCGTTGGATTTGGCTTCTGAGTACCTTGAGCAGTCTGAACGCCAACAGACGACTGCCGAAATCAAAGCCAACATTTCCAAGAGGATTTCCGAGCTCAAAATCGGCTTCGTCGTCATTCTGGACGACCTCGACCGGCTTGAGCCCGAACAAGCCGTTGAGGTGGTCCGGCTGGTGAGGTCGGTCGCCGATTTCCCGAAGATTACCTACCTGATGTGCTATGATCGGGCGGCCCTATCCCACGCGCTTATGACTGGCCTGAAGATATCCGATGGAGATCAGTTCCTTCAAAAAATCATCCAGCTGACCTTCACTATACCACTCCCCGAGCCATTCGACTTGCGGGAGCAATTCCTCACAGAGGCTTTGGCCATCTTCGAGGAAGTCACCGGAAGCCCCGCGACTAGTGAGCTCCTCTCCGATCTTAAAGTTGGGGTGGACCGCGAAGGTGGCGCACTACGGACCCCGCGAGAGGTCAAGCTTGCTCTCAACAGCCTCCGGTTCCTGTATCCCTCGATCAAGGACGATGTCTATTTCCCCGACGTCTGCCGGTTGCACCTGATCAAGACAACGAACCCGGCTCTCTATCGTTGGATCGAGGAATATCTCTCGCTACGCTCGGTCCTCGTCACAGGCGATGGTACAATCAGCAGCCACGACAAGAAGGAGATCGGCAAGCGGCTTCAGGAGCTTCTGCCGTCAGACGACGCAATGTCCACGCAGTCAATCTGGAGCCTGCGCCGGTTCATTCCAGGCATCATCAAGAACGACAGTCCCGAGCAATGCGTCTTTTCGAGCTCAAGCGTAGGCGAAGTGAAAAACATGATCGCGCTGCGCCGTCTGGGCAGCCCGATCCATTACCGCTACTACTTCGCGCTGACGTATCCGAAAACGATAATGCCGGATGACGAGTTCAACGCGTTGCTCGCCCTCGCAACGAGCCACACGTCGGCGCTGACGGAGAAACTCGTCGCTCTCGCCCGGAAAAGGAGGTCGTCAGGAAGGAGTTGGTTCGAACATTTACTGGACCGGCTGGATGACGACATGATCAGAAGCCTCGGCGCATCGAGGCTCTCAGGTCTGATAGAAGCCATATCCAACGGCATGGATGTCATCCTTGCCGAAGACAACAGTCCGCGGCCGTTGTCGCTGTCAGTCTCGGATATCGCGGAACGTGTGGTGAGGGGTTGCCTCAAACAGTTGAAGACGTTGGACCACGATGCCTTTACCTCGGCAGCCACCAAGCTCGCCTCAGACTGTCCGTCGCTGAACTGGCTGATCGGGCACTTCATCAGAGACGAGCTTTTCATGCATGGCCTCGTCGGTGAACGGGCAAATCCTGATGGCTCGGCCTTCGACCGTGAGAAGCTGACTGACCTCCTGAATAGCTTGAAGACGCGTGCTACCGCTCAGGTGAACGATGGCGATCTTTCGAAGATGCCGGATCTAGCAGCCTACCTCTTTGGCTGGAGGGACCTGTCAGGCCTGGAAGAGCCAAAGGCCTGGGTCACGAAATTCACCGAACCCGATGAAGGCTTTCTTTTCCTCCTGGACAAGCTGCGCAGTTGGGCCGTGAGCGACCGGGTATATTACCCGCTCCAGCAATCGGCTGTCAGCGTGTTTCTGGATTGGGATGAAACCACAAAGCGACTGGAAACGCTGGCTGACACTGAGCATAGGGAGAAGGTGGAAGAACTCAAGGTCGCGATCGAGCAGGGCAAACACTGAGCACTTGCCGTGAGCGCAGAAATTGATCGGCGGGAATGGCGGTGCAGGAAGGAAGCAAACAAACACCTCAATGGCTCATTGGAGGGGCGCGAAGCGTTCCGTTAGAACGAGGGGCCGTTTGCCGACCGGCAGTTTCTGGCGTTCAAAAAGCGACAGCGGACATTCGATTCGGTAGCTCCGAGGTCCCTGACTGACCCGTTCAAGACCTTCCTCCGACCCCAAAATGCAGGCCCTGATCCAATCCGGACCTTCCTAACACGGTTTCCTTGCCGAAAGCCGACTGTGAGCCCGCTAGAGGACGCGGCGAGAACCAAAGCCTCTTGCTTGTGAGTGAAGAGTTCTTGCACGTTCCGAAGAAGCAGGGGTCTAGTAGAAACAATCCACGCGAATGGGCCAGCTAATGGAGGTGTCGTGAACGCGGTACAGATGCGTGAAATTATCGTGGGGCTGCTTGCCGCAACCTACAACACCGTTGGCGAAGACGGCCTTGCCAGCGCATTCATCCTTGGCCGACGCGATAGGCATCCCGCCTTAGGCGGCATTTCTGTCGCGCTTTTCTTCCGTCGAAAGAAGCTGATGCCTGCGGTGATGAAGCTGAGGTCCCTCGGGCCGCCACATCTCCGTTATCTTCCGTTGGGCCATTCCTTTGAGAAGCTGCGGTCTTTCCTCACGGACCGGTACCACCTTGTTGCGGGCAACAACATTTTCAGCCGCGCTGAAACCTCACTCCTGGAGCGGATATCGAAGGAGCAAGTTGACTTGCTTGTCGACCAGTTCGCAGAGAGCGATATCCTCACTCCGCCTCTAGAAACTTGCCTCTTTCCGCTGGTCACCATCCAGATGAGAGATGCGTTTGAGGGGGCGGTATTCTCGCTCTCGACAGCGACTGGTCTTGCAGCACAAACGCCGCTCGCGAACCTGCCACGCGGCTACGTCGATGGTCATCTATTCCCGCCATTCAGCGACTGGAAGCACAAGACCCAAACCCCGACGAGCTGGCTCCTTGTCACCGCTCCATCGCCTGAGGTGGCAAAAAAATATCGAGCATCGATCTTAGGGGCGATCTCCCTCACCGTAATGCATCACTACCGACACCAGTTTACCGGCCGGAAGGTTTTCGGCGGAGTGGTGGGCGTTCGTGATGGATGGTCCTTTTCCGACAGCTCGCCACATACGCCGGCACTCGGCGAGGACGTTGTGCTAGGGGTCGAGGATGGTGTTTGGCTTGAAGTGATTGATAGGGCTCTCGCTTCCAGCAGCGAGGCCGATATCAAGAAGCTGAAATCGCTGCAGTACTTCTACAGGGCTTGGTTTCTACCGGACAGCGAGCGGTTCCCAATAGACTGCATCACGATCGACTCGATGTTTGGGGATGCAAACGGCGCAACGGAGGCTGTTGCGCGCGGGGTGGATGAACTGTTCGGGGGAAAGCTCGATCGTACCCGTGTGCTTCTGCTGATGCGATTGCGGAACTCGGTAATCCACGGCGGAGCGCCGGATGTCTACGATTCCTCGAAGTACGCGAGGTACTACCGAGACTATGGCGACGATCCGATCGCCGACATGAGCGCCCTTGTCGCCGAGTGCCTCCGACGAAAGGTTTTCGATGGGCAGCTTCGAGAGCAACCTGACCCCTACGCTGAAGTGATCGCGCAGGCTGTCGCAGCGGGTAGGTTTCCTGCGAGGGAGCCAGCGGGAATCCTCGCTCCCTTAGCCACGGCGGCGGCGTGACCACTTGACCACTTGCGCCGTCCACAACAGAATTCGTGGCGATGGGATGCAGCTCTGCATGCTCCCCCGGTGCTTCCCCGAGGTTTCAAGGGAAGCTTCCGGAGAGGCCAATGCTTGTTAAGACATCGAAATCGTTGGTGCCGCCGGCAACGTCAGCTATCGGGCAACAGGAAAGATCACCTCAACGGCCGACATCGGGCGCATTGCTGACCGGCTGATTTTGGGCCGTATCCGGACAGTCCGCTTGGGACCCTGGATCGGTGTACTCGGACGCTCGGAGGTCGTCTCGGCGGGGCCCTCTACTCTCGCTTCATACCTGCGCCGACGCAGAACCGTCGTTAGGTGGCCGAGCGGGACAAAACGCGACAGAAAGAAATGGCGTGAGGCCCTACCAATCCGCCAACGGCGGCGATAATTGTGCGAAATGCCGAAGCGATCCCGAAGCCACCAGCTTGAAGCCGAATCCATCCGGCGGTACGAGCAGGCCCTGCCGAGCCGTTGGGTTTGTCGGCGCAAGGACGAGGATTATGGTGTCGATCTCGAGGTCGAGGTCTTCGACGACCGCGACGAGGCAACGGGGCTGATCTTTCTTGTGCAGCTCAAAGCGACCGACGATCCGACAGAGGCGCTTTCAGTTGCGATGAAGATGGATCGGCTCCTCTACCTAGGTAGCCTCGACTGCCCCTCGATCGTGGTGCGCTACTGCAGCGTGGACGATAGCTTCCACTGGAAGTGGCTTTCCAATGTGTTCGCCGAGATCGGCCAACCCGAGACCAAAACCGTGACCATACGCTTCTGCGAAACCGATGCTTGGTCGGACGCTGATCCAGAAGCCATCGTCCGCACGTTTAAGGTGTACCGGACAATCCGCCTGGCCTCGCGACAGCTGTCGCTCGGCTTGGGCATCGATGAGAGGCGCTGCGGTGGCCCACATTCGTTTGAGCTGAGTTGCGCAGTCGCCGAGATCACGTCTTCCTGCCGGATCGTAGGGACGTCATTGGACCCCAGCGAATGCCTCCCCGTCATGGTTCACCTCGACGGCGAATATCTGCGGTCGCGGATAGACATGATCGCGTCGATCACTGTCCACCTTAAGAGTTTCGATCGTCACGAGATTGCGGCACAGCTCTCCTACGT
>NZ_RZPH01000341.1:0-5504 GCF_004022825.1 Mesorhizobium sp. M7A.F.Ca.CA.004.04.2.1 | reverse complement strand
TTCAACTCTCCGGCCAGCAGCGGCATGATGCGCGGCGCGCCTTGCAGGATCTCGTTGGCGAATAGCCGGCTCTCGCGCGGAAAGTCGCGTGCCATTTCCAGCTTGCGTCTGATGTAGCTGCGCAATTCGGTCAAGGGGTCGCCGATGTCATCGAGTTCACGCAGCGGCGCCAGCCAGGTGTCGAGCAGGCGCTGCATCAGCGTCTCGTGGATGTCTTCCTTGCGGCGGAAATAATAGAGCAGGTTCGGCTTCGACATGCCGGCGGCTTCGGCGATCTGGTCAATGGTCGAGCCACGAAAACCGTTGGTCGAGAAAACCTCGAGCGCCGCCTCCAGGATGAGTTCGCGCTTTTCCTGCTGGATGCGGGTGCGACGAGGAGCGTCCGTGGTCACCGTTGCCAGCCCTCGCGTTGAGGGTCATCTGGACCAATTCTCTGGACCAGTTTTTCCCTAGCCTGTGGAACGCACTTCAGGTGCCGCATTTCCGCTAGTAATCCCTTGACCGCCGACAGGGCGGTGCTAACGTTTGTCCAATCGGTCAAAAATTTGCGTAGCATGAAAACGCGGCAAAGACCAAGCGTTGGGCGCACCGAAACAGATTACAAGGGGCAGTCCTGGTCATGTCCAACCGGCTGAAAGTCACGCCGAACGATCTCAGCGCATTCTGGATGCCGTTCACGGCAAACCGGCAGTTCAAGCAGGCGCCGCGCATGATGGTGTCCGCCAAGGACATGCATTACACGACCAGCGACGGCCGCAAGGTTCTCGACGGCACCGCCGGCCTGTGGTGCGTCAATGCCGGCCACTGCCGTCCCAAGATCACCGAGGCGATCCAGCAGCAGGCCGCCGAGCTCGACTATGCGCCCGCCTTCCAGATGGGCCACCCGATCGTGTTCGAACTGGCCAACCGCCTGGTCGACCTCGCGCCCAAGGGCATGGACCATGTCTTCTTCACCAATTCCGGCTCGGAATCGGTCGAGACCGCGCTCAAGATGGCCATCGCCTATCATCGTGTGAAGGGCGAGGGCTCGCGCACCCGGCTGATCGGTCGCGAGCGCGGCTATCACGGCGTCAATTTCGGCGGCATCTCGGTCGGCGGCATCGTCACCAACCGCAAGATGTTCGGCACGCTGCTCGGCGGCGTCGACCATATGCCGCACACGCATCTGCCCGAGAAGAACGCCTTCACCAAGGGCGTGCCGGAGTATGGCGCGGAACTCGCCAACGAACTGGAGCGCATCGTCGCTCTGCACGACGCTTCCACCATCGCCGCCGTCATCGTCGAGCCGGTCGCCGGCTCCACCGGCGTCATCCTGCCGCCGAAGGGTTATCTCGAGAGGCTGCGCGAAATCTGCACCAAGCATGGCATCCTGTTGATCTTCGACGAGGTCATCACCGGTTTCGGCCGTCTCGGCACGCCGTTCGCCGCCGACTATTTCGGTGTCACGCCAGACATCATGACCACCGCCAAGGGCGTTTCCAACGGCGTCATCCCGATGGGCGCGGTGTTCGTGAAGAAGGAGATCCACGACGCCTTCATGACCGGCCCTGAGCACATGATCGAGTTCTTCCACGGCTACACCTATTCGGGCAACCCGATCGCCTGCGCGGCCGCACTCGGCACGCTCGACACCTACAAGGAAGAGGGCCTGCTGACCCGCGGCGAGGAGCTGGCGCCGTACTGGGAAGACGCGCTGCATTCGCTGAAAGGCGAGCCGAACGTCATCGATATCAGGAACATCGGCCTGATCGGCGCGATCGAGCTGGCGCCGATCGCCGGCCAGCCGACCAAGCGGGCCTTCTCGGCCTTCGTCAAGGCGTTCGAGCGCGGCGCGCTGATCCGCACCACCGGCGACATCATCGCGCTGTCGCCGCCGCTGATCATCACCAAGGGCCAGATCAACGAATTGATCGACCATGTCAGAGAAGTCTTGCGAGCCATAGATTGACGAACTGGACGCGGATATCCCTCCCCCTCGAGGGGAGGGTGGCCGCGAAGCGGTCGGGTGGGGTCGGTGCGACTGGGTGCCGACCTGATCTTTTGCTGCGTGGCCGCGTCTGATGCCCCGTACCCGCGTGAGCTTCGAAATGCGCCAGAAGGCGCGCGCGCTTCGAGTTCACGCGACCAAGGGCGAATCCCTCCTGTGGTATGAACTGCGGGAGTTGAAATCGGGAGGCATCAAGTTTCGCCGTCAGTGCCCGATTGGGCCTTATATCGTTGACTTCGTTTGCTTGGCGGTGAAGCTGATCGTTGAGGTCGACGGTGATCTGCACGAACACGAGAAGGGTAAACGGCACGATGCTGTTCGTGATGCCTATCTGCGCTCTCTCGGGTTTCACGTCTTCCGTGTTGACGAGCCCGATGTCATAAACAGCGCGTGGCATGTCGCGAGATGGTCAAGGGGAAGGTTGAGCATATGTCAGCCGACCCCACCCGACCGCTTCGCGGCCACCCTCCCCTCGAGGGGGAGGGGGACGCCGTCGCCCCGCAATCGATGAGGTTTTAGAGCATGGCCGCACCCGGCGAGAATCTGCGAATCAATTCAGACCGTTTGTGGGATTCCATCATGGAGATGGCGAAGATTGGCCCCGGCATTGCCGGCGGTAACAATCGCCAGACCGTGACCGACGAAGACGGCGAAGGGCGGCATCTGTTCAAGCGCTGGTGCGATGCGGCCGGGCTCGAAATGGGCGTCGATGAAATGGGCACGATGTTTGCCCGCCGCGAAGGCACCGATCCCAGCCTGCCGCCGGTCTATGTCGGCAGCCATCTCGATACGCAGCCGACCGGCGGCAAGTACGACGGCGTGCTCGGCGTGCTGGGCGGGCTTGAAGTGGTGCGCTCGCTCAACGATCTCGGGATCAAGACCAGACATCCGATCGTCGTCACCAACTGGACGAACGAGGAGGGCTCGCGCTTTGCGCCGGCGATGATGGCGTCCGGCGTGTTCGCCGGCGTGCTCGACCAGGCCGATGTGTACGGGCATGTCGACAAGCAGGGCAAGAAATTCGGTGAGGAGCTCGAGCGCATCGGCTGGAAAGGCAGCGAGAAGGTCGGCGATCGCAAGATCCACGCCTTCTTCGAACTGCATATCGAACAGGGTCCGATCCTCGAGGACGAAGATATCGACATCGGCGTCGTCACTCATGGCCAGGGCCTGAAGTGGCTCCAGGTGACGCTGACCGGCAAGGAAGCCCACACCGGCTCGACCCCGATGCCCAAGCGCCGCAATGCCGGGCTCGGCATGGCCCGGGTGATCGAACTGGTGCATGAGATCGCCATGGACTACCAGCCGGACGCCGTCGGCGCGGTCGGCCACATGGAGGTCTATCCTAACTCGCGCAACATCATCGCCGGGCGCACCGTCTTCACCGTCGACATCCGCTCCCCGGAAAAGGAAGTGCTGGACGCCATGGACGGCCGCATCCGCGAAGGCATCGACACGATCTGCGATGCGCTCGACATCCGCTACGAGATCGAGCAGGTCGGCGCTTTCGATCCGGTCACCTTCGACGCGGGTTGCGTCAAGGTGATCCGCGATGCCGCCGAACGTCTCGGCTATTCCCACCGCAACATCGTCTCCGGCGCCGGCCATGACGCCTGCTGGATCAACCGCGTCGCGCCCACCGCCATGGTGATGTGCCCCTGCGTCGACGGCTTGAGCCACAACGAGGCCGAGGAGATCACCAAGGAATGGGCTTCGGCAGGTGCCGATGTTTTGTTCCATGCGGTGGTGGAGACGGCTGTCATCATGGAGTGAGCTTAGAATCTACCTCCAAACGACGCTCGCAAAGAAGCGCGAAGAGAACAAGGGAACAGCTAATGACCAAAGTTATCCGAAACGGCACCATCGTCACCGCCGACCGCACCTGGAAGGCCGATGTGCTGATGCAGCACGGCAAGATCGTCGCCATTGGCTCGGACCTGCATGGCGACCACGAGTTCGACGCCACCGGTTGCTACATCATGCCGGGCGGCATCGACCCGCATACCCATCTCGAAATGCCGTTCATGGGCACCTATTCGGCCGATGATTTCGAATCCGGCACCCGCGCCGCGCTCTCCGGCGGCACCACCATGGTGGTCGATTTCTGCCTGCCGGCGCCGCAGCAGTCGCTGCTCGAAGCCTTGCAGATGTGGGACAACAAGACCTCGAAAGCGTCCTGCGACTACTCCTTCCACATGGCGATCACCTGGTGGGGCAAGCAGGTGTTCGACGAGATGGCCACTGTCGTCGACAAGGGCATCACCTCGTTCAAGCATTTCATGGCCTACAAGGGCGCGCTGATGGTCGATGACGACGAGATGTATGCGTCGTTCCAGCGCTGCGCCGATCTCGGCGCGCTGCCGCTGGTGCATGCCGAGAATGGCGATGTCGTTGCCGCCCTGTCGCAGAAGCTGCTGGCTGCCGGCAACAACGGCCCCGAGGGCCACGCCTATTCACGGCCACCCGAAGTGGAAGGCGAGGCGACCAACCGCGCCATCATGATCGCCGACATGGCCGGCGTGCCGCTCTATGTCGTGCATGTCTCCTGCGAGCAGAGCCACGAGGCGATCCGCCGCGCGAGGCAGAAGGGCATGCGGGTGTTCGGAGAACCGCTGATCCAGCACCTGACCCTGGACGAGAGCGAGTATTTCGATAAGGACTGGGATCATGCGGCGCGCCGCGTGATGAGCCCGCCCTTCCGCAACAAATTACACCAGGATTCGCTGTGGGCGGGCCTGCAGGCGGGCTCGCTGCAGGTGGTGGCGACCGATCATTGCGCTTTCAGCACCAAGCAGAAGCGCAACGGCGTCGGCGATTTCACCAAGATTCCGAACGGCACCGGCGGGCTTGAAGACCGCATGCCGGTGCTCTGGACCACCGGCGTCAACACCGGCCGGCTGACGATGAACGAGTTCGTCGCGGTGACCTCGACCAACATCGCCAAGATCCTCAACATGTATCCGAAGAAGGGCGCCATCGTAGAGGGCGCCGACGCCGACATCGTCGTCTGGGATCCCCAGCGCAAGAAGAAGATCACCTCGAAGAAGCAGCAGTCTGTCATCGACTACAACGTGTTCGAAGGGTTCGAGGTGACCGGTCTGCCGCGGTTCGTGTTCTCGCGTGGCGAACTGTCGATCCAGGAGGCCGAGGTCAAGGCCAAGCCCGGTCATGGCGAGTTCGTTGGCCGCGAGCCGAATGCGGCGGTCAACCGGGCGCTGTCGACGTGGAAGGAAATCTCCGCGCCGCGCAAGGTGGAACGCACCGGCATCCCGGCGACCGGGGTTTGAGCTTGCGCGGCTCGAAGAACGCCAAGAAACGGATGATTGCCGACAAACACGGCGCCGCCTTTGGGGATGTGTCGCAGTGCCGATAATTGCCGAACTCGGCGCCGCCCCTCATCCGCCTGCCGGCACCTTCTCCCCGTATACTGACGGGGAGAAGGGAGATGAACGCAACCTCGCCGCCCTTTTTTGTAACGTCGGAGATTGGCGAAATCCTCCGCGAAATCGTCCTTCTC
>NZ_RZPH01000340.1:0-5513 GCF_004022825.1 Mesorhizobium sp. M7A.F.Ca.CA.004.04.2.1 | reverse complement strand
CATTGGCTCACTCGGATTGGCGAGGTCCAGCGCCACCACGTCATCGGTAAGCAGTCGATGCCCGGCCCGGATCATCGCACTTGCGGTCGTCGACTTGCCGGCACCCTTGTCACCCATGAAGATGGCGCTCGTGCCGGCGGCGGCGATGGCGCTGGCATGCAGGACAAGCAGGCCGCGCCGGTGCAAGAGCAGCGCCATGACCGGGCCGAGCAGCGGAAACGCCAGCAGCGCGTCGTCGACGCCGGGCGCCGGTTCAATGTCGATACGGTTGGAATCGGTGATCAGGAACGCGCCCACGGCATGCCAGGCCAGATATTGCCGGTCCGCCTCGAAGCGAAAGTCGGTCGCGGCTTCGGGCGCCGGCTTTGGCAGGTCGATCGCGCCGACGGCGATCACGACATCCGCCGCCCCGGGCGGCGCCGGCTGCAGTTCGGGTAACATCACCTCCGACGCGATGGTCAGACCATAGGCGCGGTAGAAGCGGCGTTCTCGCATTGCCCGGCCATGCGGACGGGGATTATCACTGTATGCGGCCATCGGCTCGTTGCGCGGCATCACGTGGGGCTCCCGCCGTGCGGGAGTTGCCGCAGCCAGAGCGACAGCGAGGCCGAGCGCCAGACATACTGGACATCCAGGGGGGCTGCCTGATCGGGCTGGCGCAGCAGTCGCGCATAGGCAGCACTCACTTGCGGCAGATTGACATAAGGCGCGATGCGGCCTGCATCCGAGACCAGCAGCTGTTCCAGGAGGTCGCGATGATTGCGCAGCATGCCGTTGACGAGATTGGCGGTGAAGTCGATCTTGTCGCGTCGCCACTGCACCGCCTCCGGCAATACGCCTTGCATGGCGCGACGCAGCACATAGCGACCAAAGCCGTGGCTCAGCTTCTCCTCGCCCGGCAATGCCAGGCAGAACTCGACCAGCGGCTTGTCCCAGAATGGGTATCGCGGCTCGACGCCGAAATTGGCGGCGGCCTTGTCGAGAACCTCGAAAGCATGCGGGACATAGCCGTTCGACAGGATCCAGCGATGGCTCAAGGCGTCGCTGGCCTGAACGCCGGGCGGCATATAGCCGGCCCGGTGAAACCGGTCGACAAGCTCGGTGCGCTTGGCAAGGTCCGGATTGATCAGGTCGCGCCAGCTTCGTGCGCGCTGCACGTGCGCGGGCTTGCGGATCCTGTTCAGGGCACGGTTGGCCAGATGCCTCAGCTTGGCGATGCGCCAGGCCGGCCCGTAGAGGGTCAGGAACTGGAGATAAAGGCCAAGCGTGCTGTCGCCATAGGTATTGGAGGCGCTGCGGACCTCGCGCCACAGATCCATCCATCGGCCGCCATTCGCAAGCTCGTGCAGGTGACCATGGCCTTGGGAAACGACCTCGTCGCCGCCATGGCCGTCCAGCAGCACCTTGATGCCCTTGGCGCCGGCAGTCCGGTAGACACCGCGGGTGAGCGTCAGGCCCGGCGCCAGGAACGTTCCTTCCTGTTCTTCCAGCACGCGTTCGAATTCGGCGAATGGGGCATAGTTGCCGACCGGGATCAGTGTCGCGTCGACCTTCTGCTGGTCGAGAACGGCATCGATGAAGGGCCGCTCGTCCATCGGCGAGCCCTTCTCGAAAACCAGCGAGAAGGTCGGCAGCTTCGGCTTGCGCGCAGCGGCATTCTGCAGGCCGGCGACACAGGCGATAGATGAGGAATCGAGGCCGCCGCTCAGCATTGCGCCGACTGCCGAGGTCCCTCGCATGCGGTTGCGCACCGATTGCGAGAACAGATGGGCGAATTCCTCCGATGCATCCGACCGCAAGGGCCGCGCCGACGGCTCGATCTGCCAGTATCGACGCAACATCACCTGTTGCGCGGTGACGGTCAGGCTGTGGCGGGCCGGCAGGCTGAATATATCGCTGTAGGGGGTCGACTGCGGGTCGTCGGGAAGCCCGGCCAGGAAGCCGGAGATCTGGCGCTCGCTGACACGTGCGCGGATACCTTCGACGCCCAGGATCGGCCCGATCTCGGACGCGAAGGCAAAACGCCGGTCCGCCGCGTGGTAGTAGAACGGCTTGACGCCAAAATGATCGCGCGCGCAAAACAGCGATTGCCGCTCGTCATCCCAGATGGCGAACGCGAAATCGCCTTGCAGATGCTCCGGACAGGCTTCGCCCCAACGCAGATAGGCCCGCATCAGCACCATCGCGTCGGCCACCGACTGGTCGCGGATACCGAGCCTGGCCAGCAACTCGTCACGGTTGTCCAGCCGGCAATCGGCGGTGATGGCGAGCCGGCCGCCAGCCATCGTCAAAGGGCCTGGGCCGACCTCATCCGATGTGTTGAGCCAGGCGTGGCCAAGGGCGATGCTGGTGTCCAGCCACCAAGAACTGCCGTCAGGACCGCGATGGCGCATGCGCGCCAGCATTTGCTGAATGTCTGCCGCCGCGACCGCCGGTGCGTGTGCTCCGCGCAGCAGGATTCCAGCGACGCCGCTCATCGGCTGCCGTGGTCGACGAGATGGGCGAAGCCGTCGATCGATCCGCCAAGCACGATATGGTTGTCGCTGACCAGCCAGGCATGTGCTTTCAACTGCTCGCCCGTACCACGTTCGATGCCGATGCGTATCGTCGATTCATTGCCTTGGCGGGCGAGAATATACTGGCCGGAGAGCGCCTGGGTCAGGCACGTAGCGTAAGGGACGAAACGGGCCGCGGCGGCAACGCCCCAGGCGACACGCCGCAGTTCGCCCATTGAAGCGCACTGCCGCGCGTCTAGGCGCGTCACCAGGCTGCGTACACGATTGTAGGACAGCAGCGTCAGCCCCAGCCGAACTGTCGCCACCACCAGCAGGCAATGGCCAAGGAAGATCATTTCCGAGCCGCTCAGGGAGAAAATCCTGACCAGCCCGTGCCGGCTTTCGCCGCGCTTCGACTGCTTGAGGCCTGTTTCCCTCGCGGGTTCCTGCCGTAAAGCCGTGGCCCGCGAAACCAGGGCCCGCGAAACTATGGCCTGCGAAACCAGCGTCTTGTGCTGGGCCGGTTTAGACAAGTGCCTCATGATGCCGTCTCGCAAGCCCATTATCAGTCAGGCCCTTCAGCAATGCGTCGACATCGGCCTGGCAGCGCACCGGGTCGACATTATAGCGCGCAAGCACGGCGCTGCGGATGTCGCCGATCGACCGGGGCTCCTGGATCAAATCCCAGATGAAGGCGCCGACGCCATTCAGGCTGTAGTAGACATTGGATTTGAGATTGAGCAGCGCCAAGCCATCGCCGAACTCGCAGGCCACGGCATCCTTGGTCGCACTCACGCTATCGTGGTCGGCCAGATCATGGTCGGATTGCTTCCCGTTCATCCCCGCACCTCACTGACAAAACGCTTCGACATCTCC
Organism: Mesorhizobium sp. M7A.F.Ca.CA.004.04.2.1; assembly: GCF_004022825.1. Taxonomy (NCBI): domain Bacteria; kingdom Pseudomonadati; phylum Pseudomonadota; class Alphaproteobacteria; order Hyphomicrobiales; family Phyllobacteriaceae; genus Mesorhizobium; species Mesorhizobium sp. M7A.F.Ca.CA.004.04.2.1. The sequence continues at coordinate 2,142 of NZ_RZPH01000340.1, read as the reverse complement.
GGTTGGCGCAGGAGAAGTCGGGAGGCTGGCCCCCCGACCCCTCTTACGTCTGCTTTTGAATCCAGAGTCCCAAAATGTCACTCTGGAAACGGCTATAAGTCTCAGGAGAACGTCAGGTCGCCGATCGGCGTGTGCGCGGGGAACGACGCGTCGATCGCCGTGTTGCCGCCGCCACCCTGGGTGATGGTCTCAATCGAACCATGAACCGTCAGGCTTGGTGTCTCGTATTCATGCTTTTCAACATTCTGTTCCATTTTACTCTCCGATTTAGGACTGGAAACGGCCTGTCGAGTGCCGTCAGCACTTTTATGCTGCAATGCAATAGCTGCACGGCAGCATTTATGAGTCAAGACTGTTTTACCTTCCGTTAATCAATTACGTTGCTGGCGTCAGGACATGAGCGGCCATGCCTAAAACTTGTCACTTTTTAGCCGATTCCTTGGGCATGATGGCAGCGCCTGTGCTGATTCTTTAAGCATATGATTTTGCTTGCATAAATCGTTTGTTTTGTGCTTATTTTTAGGCTTCGCTAATGGAAAGAATTTTCGGTTTGGAAAATTCGGCCGCGGATCGGCTAAAAGACCTGGCAAGGATATTTCAGCCGCGGTTCTCACTTCTTTCCGACGCGATCTCGATAGACGCTTCGGTTGCAAAAATTCGCACTGCAAAAGGAAAGGCTTTACGGCATCGAGGTTTTTGGTGATGTTTGCTTCGCACGTGCAGCATAAGTGTTCGCGCAAACCGCTTTCTTGGGAGATTGTGCGCTAAATGGCCTTGCCTGACGGCTCATACGAACGATTGCGCGCCGCCGGCTGTGCCGACGAGGTGGCCTACGTACAGGCCTGCCTGCGATTGTATTTTGCCGGGCCGCACGCCGGCGCGGGCGACATTTCGATGCGTGATCTGGACGGTGCCAAAATTGCCGACATCGCCAGGCTGAACAAGGTCGCCACCTTTGTCCTCAAGGCCCTTTCGCGCGCACCCGCGCTTGAGAGGCCGCCTGAGCTTTTCCGATGGCTCGACACCTACCGCAGGAGGACGGTTTCGATGAACGCGTCCTGCATCATGGATTCCATGGCGGTCCATGATGTGCTGCGCGCCAGCGAGATCGATTTTGTTTTTCTGAAGGGTCCGTTCCAGCAGCAGCTTCTCTACGACGACCACTTCATGAAGCCGTCCGGCGATGTCGACATCCTTGTTTCGCCGCTCGGATTTTTCAGGGCGCGTGATGCGCTTCGCCAGATCGGTTATGAGGTATCAGGCAAGTCGAACTCCGTCTGGTGGGTCCGCTTCCTCGGCGAACAGCACATGACCCGGGACGACGGGCCGAGGTCGTCCACGGTAGATCTCCATTACCGCCTCCAGCAGCCCGGCTCGCCAAGCCCGCGCGACGCGGACGGGTTTCTGCGGCGCAAGCGACAGGTCGAAATCGCCGGTGCGACGGTGCCGTTCACCTCGGTGGCCGATACTTTGCTTTTGTCCTGCATCAGCGTCGCCAAGGCACTTTTCAACCGGGAACCCTGCGCGGGCTACGTCTGTGATATCGGTGCCAGCGCCGCCCGCCTCGACGAGGGGGATCAGCAGCGTTTGCTCGATGCCGCAACCGTACAAGGTTTGGACGACACGCTGCTGCTTGGCCTGCGCGCCGCCGATGTGCTACTCGGCGGCGCTGGCACGCTGCTGTCGCAGCGCGCGACCAGGATCCTGTCGCGCATCGGCAATGAGGATCTGCTCAGCATGGTCATCGCGCCATGGCTGCCGTCGCTGCGGTGGCCACAGCGGCGAACGGTGCTGTGGGAACTGTGCGGCCGCGCGCCGGTCCGCTATCTGGCCGAAGCCGGCTGGGCGGCGTCCGCCGATATCAGCCGCCGCATCTTCGAGCGGCCGGGAAGTCGCTGAATGAAGGCAAATTGGGTGCTGATGGCAATTCTGTAGGGCATCGAAGGAGTACGGGGCGAGGGCAAATCGATATTACCTGTACGAGAGGCAAATCCATGTCGATGACGAAATTCGAGGTCTGCGTGATCATCGCGGCAAAAAACGCCGCAGCGACAATCGCCGTCGCCATCGCATCCGCGTTGCGCGAACCGGAAGTGGCGGAGGTCGTCGTTGTCGATGATGCCTCTACCGACGACACCGCCG
>NZ_RZPH01000033.1:0-15122 GCF_004022825.1 Mesorhizobium sp. M7A.F.Ca.CA.004.04.2.1 | reverse complement strand
GAGCAGGAATTCGCGATTGCCGTCGCCGCCCTCGATCGGCGACAAATGCAGCCCCAGCGAGCGCCAGCCTGGCACGGAGTCCAGCCAATCCTGCAGCAGGCCGGCGACACGGGAGGCGTCGTAGGGATCTTTCAACAGACCACCCTTGCCGATCGCATCACGGCCCGCCTCGAATTGCGGCTTGACCAGAAACACGGCCTTGGCGCCAGCCTTCGCCAGATCAAGCGCCGGCGGCAGCGCCAGTTTCAGCGAGATGAAGCTGACGTCGGACACGATGAAATCCGGAATACGCCCGCTGAGATCGGCAACGGCGAGGTCGCGGGCGTTCAGTCCTTCGATCACCGTCACACGCGGGTCGCCGCCGATATCAGGATGCATCTGGCCATGACCGACATCGACCGCGGTGACATGGACCACGCCGCGCTCGAGCAACACCTGGGTGAAGCCGCCGGTCGAGGCGCCGATGTCGAGCGCTTCAGAGCCGGCAGGGTCGAGGCCGAAATGATCGAGCCCACCGATCAGCTTGAGTGCCGCGCGCGACACATAGCCTTGCGCCGGATCATCGATGGCAACAAGGCATTGCGGCAAAACGCTCTGGCCGGGCTTGCGCGCAATGACGCCGTCGACGGTCACCGTGCCACGCTCGACCGCGTCGCGGGCACGTGAACGGCTGGCAAACAGCCCGCGCTGGACGAGCAGGTCGTCGAGCCGCTGGCGTGCGCTGGCTGGCAGAGGCGAATTCATCGGCCTTCATGGCGAAAGCCGATGACGATGGCAAGAGCACCGGCCGGAAGCATCTCGTCTCACGTTCCCATCATCACGCCCAGCACATTGGACTGCGGCGATGGTGAGGCGTTCCGTCACGCCGACCACCCTATGAATATCTATCGTTGCGCCGGTTGAGACGGATGACCGCCGAAGCATGAGGTCTCGTCGCCTGCCGATAAGTGCCTAAAATCTAGAAAGCCTCATGATTTCTTAACCAATTTTCATCGCATTTGCTTGAGGACTTCAATGTTATGACCGCGACGACCGGAAAAGCCGGATGAAGAGGCGGCAACCTTGGAAATGGCCAGCGATATCGTCTACAAGGTTCTTGACCGGATTTCCGGCGCCGGCCTGCTGGCGACCGGACTTCTGTTGCTGACTGCTTTGGTCAGCGCCCTGGTCGCCTACTGGCGCACGGTCGAGAAAAAGAGCTGGAAAGAGTTCTTCGAGTTCGCAGTCCCGCATGAGGTCATCACGCACCCTTCGGCGAAAGCCGACCTTTTGTTCTGGGTGACGCGGAAGGCGCTGATGCCATTCCTCATGCTGCCCGCCGGCGTCGTCTTCGTCAGCGCCGTCGGCTATGCGACGAACTGGTTGCTCTCCACGCTGCTGGCGATCCAGCCGCCCCTGATCGAAGGACCGGCAGGGCCGGTGACGGTGACGATCTTCACCATCACCATGCTGCTTGCCTACGACATTTCGTACTATCTCTATCACGTCGCCCAGCACCGCTACCCGGTGCTGTGGGAACTGCACAAGGTTCACCATTCGGCCGAGGTGATGGTCGGCATCACCAAGGATCGCGTCCACCCGCTCGACGAATTGATGAACCGGGCCTGGGACGGCGTCATTCCCGGCATCTGCTTCGGCATCTGGTCGCTGGTGTCGCTGAACCTCGTCGAGCTGACGGTCTTCGGCGTCAACGTCTACATCATACGCAACATCCTGATGATGGATTTCGTCAGGCACACGCATTTCAAGATCTCGTTTGGACCGTTGAACAATCTGATCCTGTGCCCGCACTGGCATCAGCTGCACCACAGCACCGACCCGCGCCACTACGACAAGAACTTCGGGCTGCTCTTCTCGTTCTGGGATCGGCTCTTCGGAACCCTGTGCGTTCCGAGACCCGACGAGGACTTCAAGTTCGGTTTGATCGAACGCAACGTGCGCGACTACCAGTCGCTCGCAGGCCTCTATGTCCTGCCGCTGAAGCGGATGTGGCGGCAGATCGCCAGACATTTCCGCACCGACAAGCCCGAGCCACAGCAATCGCCGCAAAGGGGGAAGCCATGAACGGACCCGCCGTGTTCCGGATGCCGCGAACGCACCGGATCGAAATTGCGACCTCGCCAGCGCGACTGGCAGAAATCGCGCCCGCCTGGGCAGCGCTCTGGCAACGCGCCGGCGGCCTCGTTTTCCAGCATCCCGACTGGATCTCGGCCTGGTGGCACACCACACCGCATCAGGACCGTCGCGGTCTCAGGATCGGCCTGGTCTGGAGCGGCGAGCGTCTCGAGGCCGTCATTGCGCTCGCGACCTTCTGGCGCTCGGGCATCCGTATGCTGGAATGGGCGGCGAAAGATCACTGCGACTATGGCGATGTCCTGGTTGCTCCCGATGCCGAGCCACAGATCCTGCCGCAACTCTGGCAACATATCCTCGACGATGGCGGCTTCGATCTTGCCTACCTCAATCGTCTGTTGCCTGATGCCCGATTCCGGACCCTGCTTGGTCCCGCCGCCCCAGGCCAGAGCAATATCTTGCAGCCAAGCCACCGCAGCGAGGTCAGCTATCGAGTTTCCGGCGCCGGGCAACGCGGCGCACAATGGTTTGAAAGCCAGTCGAAGAAAACTCGGCAAAACTATCGCCGTGGCTACAAATTCATGGAGGAAGGCGGCGCGCTGCGTTTCCGCCTGATGGATGCACACGAAGCCCGCGAGCCGGTGCTGGAGCGCGTCGCCGCGCTGAAGCGGTTGTGGCTTGCAAAACACGGCCGCGTTTCGGACCTCTTCGACGAAGGCTCCCCCGCGCTGGCGGCACTCATATCCGTTCTGGCCAAGCTTGGATTGCTGCGCATCTTCGTGCTCGAACGCGAAGACGAGATCATCGCCATCTCGATCAATTTCGAGCAGCATGGAACGATGATGGCTTTCGTCACCACCTATGATCCGGCCTTCGAACGGGCCTCGCCGGGGATGGTCTTGATGATGGATTACATCCAGTGGTCGTTTGACCGGGGCTTGACCACGATCGATTTTCTCTGCGGCGGCGAGGATTTCAAGCGCCGCTTTGCGACGCATTCGGTGATCTTGTCGTCGGTGGTGGGTGGACGAAACCTGCGCGGACGCCTAGCCGCCCTGGCAGACCGCGCCCGCCACGCGGCGCAATCCTGGCGCCCCGAGAAATCGGCGCAGCAAGCGGAGCTGGTTGCGGCGGAGTAGCATTGCCGACGCTTTTTAGATCGCCTGCACAGCGGCAAGCGCGAAACGATCGGGCAATCCCGATCAAGGCTTGCTGTCTTCAGCTCAGAATACGGTTCGCGAAACCGGGCGCTCGACGGCTGGAGACAAGCCATCCTCACGGCCGCCCGAAGCTTGCTCGCGTGCAGGCTCGATGGCACCCGCAGGCGCGGGAACAGGGGCCGGCAGAACCACCAATTGCGGCACCTGCTTGAAGGAAAAGCCGCCGCGGATGTCGCCCATCTTGCCGGCGATGATGCCCATCGCCGCCTTTTCGAGGCTGCGGTCATAGCGCGTTTCGGCTGTGGCCGGCGCGATGATAACGGCGCAAAGTGCTGCGCCGCACAGAAGCGTTTTCATTGTTGTTGTCTCCCTGCCTGATCACGATCTAGCAGGGCGCCATTGAAAAACGGCCAAGAGACACGGTAAGCAAAGCGCCAAATGGCAGCGTAAACAATGCCTTAAGATCGCTTGCCGGCAAACTAATTCAAGTCTTTGAGACTTTGATTCAGGCGCGCTGGGATTCAGGCGCGCTGGGCGTGGACTGTGTGCCCGAGTGCCACGAACACGGTGCGCACGATGCCGGCGGCATCGAGCCCGGCATCGGCATACATCTTTTCCGGCTTGGCGTGGTCGCTGAACGCGTCGGGCAGCACCAGCGGACGCACCTTCAGGCCGCTTTCCAGCAGGCCCTCATGGGCAAGGAACTGCAGCACGTGGCTGGCGAAGCCGCCGACGGCGCCCTCCTCCACCGTCACCAGCACCTCATGCGAGCGGGCCAGCCGCCGGATCAGATCCTGGTCGAGCGGCTTGGCGAAACGGGCGTCGGCGACCGTGGTGGACAGCCCGGCAGCACCTAGCTCCTCCGCGGCGATCAGGCAATCCTGCAGCCGCGTGCCGAAAGACAGCAATGCAACCTTGGTACCCTCCTTGACGATGCGGCCCTTGCCGATTTCGAGAACCGAGCCGCGCTCCGGCATGTCGACGCCGACGCCATTGCCGCGCGGATAGCGGAAGGCGATCGGACCCTCATCATAGCTCGCCGCGGTGCGCACCATGTGGCGCAGCTCCGCCTCGTCGGCGGCCGCCATGACGACGAAACCCGGCAGTGTCGCCAGGAAGGTGGTGTCGAAGGCGCCGCAATGGGTCGCGCCATCGGCGCCGACGAAACCGGCGCGGTCGATGGGAAACCGCACCGGCAATTTCTGAATAGCGACGTCGTGGACGACCTGGTCGTAGGCGCGCTGCAGGAAGGTGGAATAGATGGCCGCGAACGGCTTGCAGCCTTCGGTGGCAAGGCCGGCGGCGAAGGTCACCGCGTGCTGTTCGGCGATGCCGACATCGAAGGTGCGCGATGGGAACGCTTCACCGAACAGGTCGAGGCCGGTGCCGCTCGGCATGGCGGCCGTGACGGCGACGATGCGGTCGTCCTCGCGGCCCTCCTGGACCAGGCTTTCGGCGAACACCTTGGTGTAGGCCGGTGCGTTGGCTGGCGCCTTGGCCTGCGCGCCGGTGATGACGTCGAACTTGTTGACGCCGTGATATTTGTCGGCGGCGGCTTCGGCCGGCGCATAGCCCTTGCCCTTCTGGGTGACGACATGGATGAGCACCGGGCCTTCGCCATTGTCGCGGACATTTTTCAGGACCGGGATCAGGTGCTCCAGATTGTGGCCGTCTATGGGGCCGATGTGATAGAAGCCGAGTTCCTCGAACAGCGTGCCGCCGGTGACATAGCCGCGTGCATGCTCGACCGCCCTTGTGATCGCACGATCCGCGCGCTTGCCGAGATAGGACGTCAGTTTCTTGCCGAAATCGCGCAGGCCGATATAGGCCTTGCCGGAGGCCAGCCGCGCCAGATAGGCGCTCATCGCGCCGGTCGGCGGCGCGATCGACATGTCGTTGTCATTGAGAATGACGATCAGCCGTGCATCGAGCGCACCGGCATTGTTCATCGCCTCATAGGCCATGCCGGCAGACATGGCGCCATCGCCGATGACGGCAATGACGCTGTTGCGGCCGCCGGAGAGATCGCGGGCGGCGGCCATGCCGAGGCCGGCCGATATCGATGTCGAGGAGTGGGCGGCGCCGAAGGGATCGTACTCGCTCTCGGCGCGGCGGGTGAAGCCGGACAGACCGCCTTCCTGGCGCAGCGTGCGGATACGGTCGCGGCGGCCGGTCAGGATCTTGTGCGGATAGGCCTGGTGGCCGACATCCCAGATCAGCCTGTCATCGGGGGTGTTGAAGACATAGTGCAGCGCCACTGTCAGCTCGACCACGCCAAGCCCGGCGCCCAGATGACCACCCGTGCGGGAGACGGCGTCGACCAGCTCGGCGCGAAGCTCGGACGCCAATTGCGGCAGTTCACTTTCCGCAAGCGTGCGCAGGTCGGCCGGGATGCGGACCTTGTCGAGAAGCGGCGTATGCGGCGTTGCGTTCACTGTGCTCGGGCTTTCGGTTGATGGGCGAATAGGCCGCCGGCCGGCGAAAGTAAATGCGTGTCAGTGACGCGGATCAGGCCCTAGTCTTTTGTCTATGCATTTCGTTCTGCCACTTTCCGGCGACGGGCATCAGCTTTCCGGCAGCGGGATGAACTCTTCCTCGTCTCCGGGAACGATGTCGAAGCGGCCCGCCTTCCATTCTTGCTTGGCCTGTTCGATGCGCTCCTTCGATGAGGAGACGAAATTCCACCAGATATAACGCTTCGAACCAAGAGAGGCGCCGCCGAACAGCATGAAATGCGCGCCGGTCAGCGACGACACGACGATCTCGTCACCGGGACGGAACACCAGCAGCCGTTCGGCTGGGAACACATCGCCCGAAATCGAGACCTCGCCCTCCAGCGTGTAAATGGCGCGTTCTTCCGCATCGGCCGGGATTTTCACGCTGGCGCCGGGCGCCAGGCGCAGGTCGGCGTAGAGCGTCTCCGAGTCGGCCCTGACCGGCGACCGCAACCCCTGGAAATCGCCGATGATGAGGCGCCCGTTGACGCCTTCGGCATCGATCTCGGGAAGCCTGAGCGCTCCTGTGTTCTCGAAAACCGGTGCCACCTCTTCCTTGTCGTCCGGCAGCGCCAGCCATGTCTGCAGACCGGATACCGACATCGGCGCGCCACGCAGTTCCTCCGGCGTACGCTCCGAATGGACGATGCCGCGGCCAGCGGTCATCAAATTCACGTCGCCGGGCTGAATGACCATTTCGGTGCCGAGTGAATCGCGGTGCCGGATCTTGCCGTCGAACAGATAGGTGACCGTCGACAGGCCGATATGCGGATGCGGACGGACGTCGAGCGCCTGGCCGGCCCGCAGGATGGCAGGACCCATGCGGTCGAAGAAGATGAACGGCCCGACCAGCCGCCTTTTTGCCGTCGGCAGGGCACGGCGCACCTGAAAACCGCCGATGTCCTTGGCGTTCGGAATGACCATCAATTCGATCTGGTCGCTGGCAAAGGCGTCGCCTGCCTCAGGGTCTTTCCCGGGGAAGAAGCTCATGGACTCTCCTTGTCGGCCGTCGAAGGCCGCCTGGCCGCGTCAGGCAAAGCGGATCGCCGCCTTTGCCCGCAGCTTGGCCGCCACCTCTTCGCGATTACGCGGATGCTGATGGGTTTCCAGGGAATCGAGCAGTTCGCGCGCCGAGGCCGCGATGGCTTCGACGGCATGGTCGAAGGCGTGCTGGTTCTGCTTCGAGGGTCGCGTCGTTCCGCTCAGCTTGCGGACGAACTGAAGAGCCGCGTCGCGCACCTCGTCAGGGGTTGCCGGCGGATCAAAATTGAACAGGGTCTTGATGTTTCTGCACATCGCTTCCGTATCTCCTCTTGTCCTTGAGCTGTTTCAATCGGGACGAGTTATATCCTCGATCATGATCATGTCCAAAAACCGGTGAGGCGAGCCTATGTTCGGACCGGGCCTCAATCCGCGTCGAGCGGCTCCGTTCCGACCGGCTTGCCGTCGCGCGACAGCCTGATCTTCTCGACCTTGTCCTCGGCGGCCTTCAGCAGCCGGTCGCAATGCGCCTTCAGCGCCTCGCCACGTTCATAGATCTTGATCGACTGGTCGAGCGGCACGTCGCCACGCTCCAGATCATCGACGATCTTCTCCAGCGCATCGAGTGCCTGCTCGAAGCTCATCGCCTTGACGTCTTCGTTGGTCTCATCGGCCATCATTCATCCTTTCATCAGTCGCCCGACATGGGCGGCGACCGAAAATGCCAATCCCTGCAGATCGTAGCCGCCCTCGAGCAGGCTGACGAGCCGGTTGCCGCTGTGGCGTGCCGCGCGCTGCATCAGTTGGCCGGTCGCCCAATCGAAATCATCCTCGGTCAGATTGATCTCGGCCAGCGGATCGCGGTGGTGCGCGTCGAACCCCGCCGAAATGATAATCAGGTCGGGCGCGAAATTGTCGAGCGCGGGCAGGACGCGCGACAGGAAGGCATCGCGAAACACCTCGCTGCCAGTCTGCGGCGCCAGCGGCGCGTTGACGATGTTGCCGGCGCCCGTTTCGTTCTTCGCTCCGGTGCCGGGATAAAGCGGCATCTGGTGTGTCGAGCAATAGAGCACCGACGGATCGTCCCAGAAAATGTCCTGCGTGCCATTGCCGTGATGCACGTCCCAGTCGACGATGGCAACGCGTTCGACACCGTGTTTCTTCTGCGCATAACGCGCCGCGATCGCCGCCGTGTTGAACAGGCAGAAGCCCATGGCCGTGGTCTTTTCGGCATGATGGCCGGGCGGCCGGGCGGCGACGAAGACGTTGTCGGCGCGGCCCGAAAAGACGTCATCGACGGCGGCGTTGGCGGCGCCGATCGCGGTGATCGCCGCTTGCCAGCTCTTCGGACTGGCAGTGGTGTCGGCATCGATGCGGGCAATCCCCTCGTCGGGAATGGCGGCGCGCACGCGGGCGACGAAATCGGCGGGATGCGCGTAGAGGATGGTGGCCTCGTCGCCTTCCGGCGCCTGGATACGATCGAGCCCGGCAAAGGCTTCCTCATCGAGCACGCGCTCGATGGCACGCAAGCGGTCGGGCCGCTCGGGATGTCCGGGCGGCGTGAGATGCTCGAGGAAGATCGGATGGGTGTAGAGACGGGTGGTCATCGTCCTAATCTAGTGACCCGGATCGACAAAGGCCATGCACGGGCGGCCGATGACTGGGGAAAATCGCGACTGCGTCCATTCGCGTCGCTGCAAGCATTGGCGTCCTCAGCACTTCGGCGTAAGGTTTTTGGTACTGCCTGGTGCCCGCCGCAAGCGGGAGAATCGGGAACACGGTTGAATTCCGTGGCGTGCCCAACGCTGTGAGGGGGACCGCGCCGGTAAATGCCACTGTCGATGACGGGAAGGCACCGGACGCGGGTTGATCCCGAGCCAGAAGACCGGCCTGGCAGGCATCGTCATCCGCATGGTCAGGCGGATGATATCAATTGCAATCGCAAGGGGACAAGCGATGCCGGAACACCTGACCGCTGCTGTTGGCGACGGATTTGACCAGAGTGCGCGCGATGCGGTCTATCGCGCCATGTTCACACGGCGCGACGTGCGCAGCCATTTCCTGCCCACCGCGATCGATGACGACGTGCTGGCGCGGCTGCTGCTTGCTGCCCATCACGCGCCATCGGTCGGCTTCATGCAGCCATGGAATTTCATTGTCATTCGTGACATCGAGCGACGGGCGGAGGTGCGCGACCTGTTCCTGGCCGCGCGCGAGCAGGAACTGCCGGCGATCGACGAAGAGCGGCAGGAACTCTACCGCAAGCTCAAGCTGGAAGGCATCTGCGAAAGCGCGCTCAACATCTGCATCACCTGCGACCGGCAGCGCTCGAAGGGTTCGCCGCTGGGACGCTGGCACAATCCGGAGATGGATCTCTACAGCACCGTCTGCGCGGTGCAGAATTTCTGGCTGGCCGCGCGTGCCGAGGGCGTCGGTGTAGGCTGGGTCAGCATCATCGAAGCGCAGGCGCTAAAGCGGCTGTTGGCCATTCCGGACCACGTAACGCCGATCGCCTATCTCTGCGTCGGCCGTGTTTCCGAGTTCGCTCCCAAACCGGACCTTGAAACGCATGGCTGGGGACGGCGGCTGCCGCTGCCGGAGCTGATCATGAGCGAGACCTTTTCCGGGCAAGGCGAGACACAGCTCAAATCCACCGTGGCGCGCCTCAACACCGTTTCTGCCTCACCAGACATCACCCGCCCGGCCGATCAGGGTGTGGCGCCGGCCGTAGCCCAGCGCGAACCGCCGAAGGAGGCGAGCGCCTTGTCCTTGAGCTCCCTGAACTTCGACGACGCCTCGGCCAGCCGGGCGTCCCAGGCCGGATCCGGCACCTGGCCCGCGATGGTCTTGAAATAGACCTGCATCAGGCAGGCGATGGCGAAGGGTTCAATGAATGCCGCCTTGAATGCCCAGGCGAAGACGATGGCGAGCACAAAAGCCCAGCCGGCGAGCTGGCCAGGCATCAGGAACAGAATCGCGCCGGCAGGCGCCAGCATCATCAGAAAGATGATGAACGACACGCCCCACATGATGACCGCCAGCCAGACGGCGTTCTTGACCATGACCTTGCCGTTCTGGGCATAGAGCACGACGCCCTGGCGCGCCGTCTCGAAGGGCGAGGCTGAATTGATGCGGATGTTGTAGCCGAGGATGATCTCGTCGACATAGGTCAGCGACAGGCGGATCACCGTGTTGATGAAGGAGACCAGGCCGCTCAGGCCCGGTATCGGCAGGAAGGCGGCGATGCCGCCGAGCAGGCCGGTGATGGCGCGGATGGCGCCCTTGACGAGTTGGTCGACGACGAAAAGGATGTTGGCCTCGGCGAAACGCTGGGTCACGATATCCCTGGCATAGGCGATCTGGTCCTGACGCCGGGAATGTCGCGGCCGTCGATCAGATGAACCATGACGGCGATGTGGCCGGCCTTGACGACATAGAGGATGTATTCGCGGATCCAATACACAGCGATCGAGACGAGGCCAAACCCGACCACGCCGCCCCACAGGGCAAAGGACATGGGCCCGTCGGGATCAGTGGAGATATGGCCGACGCCATAGCCGACCGAGGCGCCGGTGCCCGTCGCCATAATGTAGGCCAGCGTGATGCCGAAATAGACGATCATGCGAAAGACGATGAACGGCCAGGTCCGCATCATGATGGACACCGACCGGCCGATCTCAAAATCCCACATGTGCCCCGAATCTCCGCCTCAGAGATGGTGGAAGAGGATGGACTCAACCCGGCGATTGTCAATTGCCGGCCCTGACGCCAAAGGGCAACGAATTCGGGCTAACGGGTTTCTTCGGAGCCTTCGCCGGCGCGTAGGCTGACGGAGCATCAAACGAAAAACCCGCCTGTGCGGCGGGTCACTGGCGCAAATCAGCACCATGGACGAATATGTACCTTAGCTGAGGTCACCGAGTCAAGAAAAAATTCCTATCGGGAACAGCTGCCGGCACGAAAGCTCCGGTGGGAACTTCAATTCGACTGCGGGTCCGGCTTCTTGAGCAGGCCTTCGAGCAGTTGCTTGAACGCCGTCACCACCTTCTTCGACGTCGCTTCGGGGTCGCTCGAATTGGCGATCCGTTGCGCTGCCTGGCTGCTCGCTCCGTTGATCAGTCGCGAGGCCGTCTCGGGGTCGAGGCTGGAGACAACGACCCCCTCCTCCTGCAGCGCGGTCAGATGGTCGGTCATTGAAGCGATGCACGCACTGCAATTCGGCCATTGCGCTGGATCCCCCAGCACGGCCGGGCCATCCCGGAACATGATGCGCTGGATTTCCGGCTCCAGCGCCATCTCGATATAGGTCGAGCACTCGTCGACGAAATGCTGCCAACGGGTCGGCGCTCTCGACGCGACCTCATTGATGCGCGCCGCCATCTCGCCGTCAATCTGGGCTATGACCGCCTGCAGCAGCCCCTTTTTGTCGCCGAAATGATGATAGAGCGCGCCGCGCGTCAGCCCGGCCGAAGCGGTGAAATCATCCATCGAGGCTTCCGCATAGCCTGTTGTGCCGAAGGCATGACGGGCCGCCGCGATCAGCTTGGCGCGCGTCTCGGCGATCATCTCCTTGCGGGGTCTGTGCATGGCTTCTGGCCCTATTCACATACGCAACGTATGCCAATTGACATACGCGACGTATGGTCTATTTAATGATCATACGCTCCGTATGTAATTGTCCAATCGTCCTTTGTCGAGGAACCAACCGATGCAAAATCCCTACGCGGAAATCTTTCGTGCCCCGGGAGCCAAGGGCTTTGCGGCCGCCGGCTTCATGGCGCGCCTGCCGATCGCCATGGCGCCCATCGGCATCGTGGCGATGCTGTCGCAGACGCGTGGCGAATACTGGCTGGCCGGAGCCGTCTCGGCGACATACGCGCTGGCCAACGCCTTCGTCGCGCCGCAGATATCGAGACTGGTGGACCGCCTGGGCCAGACACGAATCGTGGTGCCCACCACCATCATCGCGGTGCTGGCTTTCGCGGTCCTGATAGCGGCGGCCAACCAGGACTGGCCGGTTTGGACTCTGTTCGTATCGGCACTGCTGGCCGCCGCCATGCCAAGCATACCGGCGATGGTGCGCGCGCGCTGGACGGAGATTTTCCGGGGGCGGCCGCAGATGAACACCGCATTCGCCTTCGAGTCCGTGGCCGATGAACTGGTCTATATCGCCGGGGCATCGCTATCGGTCGGCCTGAGTGCCGCCCTGTTCCCGGAAGCCGGCGTTCTGGTGAGCACATTATTTCTCGCATTCGGATCAGCGGCCTTCATCCTGCAACGCTCGACCGAGCCCCGGGTGCGGCCGGTCGACCATAACTCAAGCGGCTCGGCGATCCGCCTGCGGCCGGTTCAGATCATCACCCTCGCCCTGATCTTCATCGGCGCAACCTTCGCGACGACGGAAGTGACCACCGTGGCGATCACCAAGGAGCTTGGCCAACCGGGCGCCGCCAGCCTCGTCATCGGCGTTTATGCGCTGGGATCGTTCGTGCTCGGCATCATCGTCGGCGCGCTCAGCCTGAAGGCGCCGCTGAAACGCCAGCTGGCCATCGCAGTCGCCCTCGTCGCGCTCGGCACGCTGTTGCCGCTCACCGCCGACACCGTGCCACTGCTGGCGCTGACCGTGTTCATCAGCGGTGTGGCGATCTCGCCGACCTTCATCACCGCGTTCGGCCTGATCGAGCGGCATGTGCCGGAAGCGATGCTGACCGAAGGCATCACCTGGGTCATGACCGGCATCGGCATCGGCATGGCGCTGGGCTCGTTCGCGGCCGGCGCGATGGTGGATGCGTTCGGCGCCAAGAGCGGGTTCTGGGTGTCGGTGGCTTCAGGCACGATCGCACTGGCCACGGTGCTGCTCGGCCAACGCAGCCTTGCCACGACTGAGTGCGAGATGGACGGATGCGAAGCAGCCGCGATTGCCGCGGAATAGTTCCGGCGCGTCCGGGCTTTAGGACCGGGCGCGCCGCTCTAGGCGGCCGGGCCTGAAATATTGGCTTTTCCCGGGTGCGCCAATGCCAAAAGTATCGTTGGCGCCCCGCGCAGCATCACCTCTTTTTCGAAGGCGAAGCCACATTTCTCCAGCACCCGTCGCGAGGCCGGATTGGCGGGGCGGACGAGGCCGACAACCCGATCGGCACGCAAGGGGCCGAACGCGGTGCGCAGTGCTTCCATCACCAATTCCGTGGCATAGCCATGTCCCCAGGCCGCCGGATGAAGATGATGGGACAGGTTCAGACCGTCGAAATCCGCCGATACCGTGACGCCGCCGAAGCCGATCAACTTTCCATCCGCCTCGACTGCCCAGCGGCCAAAGCCGTGCTTGTCCCAATGACCGATGTCGCGCCTCAGCCGCGCGGCGCTCTGCTGGGCTCTATCCGGAACAGGGTCGGGTCGATGCGCAACAAGCTCCCCGCGCGAAAAGAGATCGATCAGGAAATCCAGATCAGCCTCTGCCGGGCGGCGCAGCAAAAGCCGCTCGCTGCGCTGGCTGGAAGGCAGGGGCGCATTCATCCGTCTTCTCCGGCAACCGGATCGGCGGGAGGCTCAGAGGATCTCGGTCTTGGCGATGTGGATGCCAAAACCTTCGAGGCCGACATAGTGGCGTTCGCGCGAGGCGATCAGGTTGATCGAGGAGATGCCGAGATCCTTGAGGATCTGCGCGCCGAGCCCGATCTCGCGCCACTCGTTTTCGCGGCGGCGGGCCTCTTCGTGATCCTCGCGGTCGCCGCTTGCCGGTCGTTTGCGCTCCTGATGCGCAACGCCGACGGAGCCTTCTCTGAGATAGACGATGACGCCGCGCCTGCGCTCGCCCATTGCCTTCATAATGGCGTCGAGCCGGTGGCTGGTGCCGAACACATCGGTCACCACATCCTCCGAATGCAGGCGCACCGGGACCTCCTCGCCGTCACGAATGTCGCCGAAGACGATGGCGACGTGGTGCATGGAGTCCCACGGCAGCGTGTAGGTGAAGACCTGTGCCTTGCCGCCGAGCGTGTCGATTTCCGAGCAAGCGACGCGTTCGACCAGAGTTTCCTTACGTTGCCGGTAGGCGATGAGGTCGGCAACCGAAACCTGCTTCAGCCCATGCTCCTCGGCGAAAGCCTGCACCTGCGGGCCGCGCTTGACGGTGCCGTCATCATTGACCAGCTCGGAAATGACGCCGACCGGCGGCAGGCCGGCGAGCTTGCACAGATCGACCGCTGCTTCGGTATGGCCGGAGCGCATCAGCACGCCGCCTTCGCGCGCGATCAGCGGGAAGATGTGGCCGGGGCGGACGAAATCCGAGCCACCGACATTGCCGTTGGCAAGATTTCGAACGGTCAAAGTGCGATCTTCGGCCGAGATGCCCGTCGTGGTGCCATGCTTGAAATCGACGCTGACGGTGAAAGCGGTGGTATGGGCGGAATCGTTGTCGGCGACCATCGGCGCAAGGTTCAGCCGCTTGGCTTCTTCGCGCGGCATCGGCGTGCAGACGATGCCGGAGGTGTGGCGCACGATGAACGCCATCTTTTCGGGCGTGCAGTGGACGGCGGCAACGATCAGGTCGCCTTCGTTCTCGCGCCCGTCATCATCCATGACGACGACGATCTCGCCGCGTTCGAAAGCACGCAGGGCTTCGACGATCTTCTTCTGGTCGTAAGGCATAAGTGCTCGCTTTGCTCGCAGGGAATAAGGGAGTAGGGCAGTACGGGAGTAGGGAAAAGCAAAAAGATTTGGCCGGCCGCGCTAAGAGCGCAACATATTCCCTTATTCCCCTATTCCCTTCCCGTCTGTCCCCGATGCCGCAGATAGTGGTCGGCGATCGCACAGGCAACCATTGCTTCGCCGATCGGCACGGCGCGGATGCCGACGCATGGGTCGTGGCGACCCTTGGTCATGATCTCGACGTCCCTGCCGTCCTTGTCGATCGACTTTCGCGGCGTCAGGATCGAGGAGGTCGGCTTGACGGCGAAACGAGCGACGATCGCCTGGCCGGTCGAGATGCCACCGAGGATGCCGCCCGCATTGTTGGACAGGAACACCGGCTTGCCGTCATTGCCGATGCGCATCTCGTCGGCATTCTGCTCGCCGGTGATACGGGCGGCCTCGAAGCCGTTGCCGATCTCGACGCCCTTGACCGCGTTGATCGACATCAGGCCGGAGGCGATGTCCTGATCGAGCTTGGCATAGATCGGCGCGCCGAGGCCTGGCGGAACGCCGTCGGCGACGATTTCGATCACCGCCCCGACCGAGGAGCCCGCCTTGCGGATGCCGTCGAGATACTGGGTGAAGACGGGTACGGAGGCCGGATCGGGGGTGAAGAACGGATTTTCGGCATCGCCGATGAAATTCCAGTTCCAGTTGGCGCGGTCTATGGATTTTTCGCCCATCGACACCAGCGCGCCGCGCACCACAACGCCCGGAACCACCT
>NZ_RZPH01000339.1:0-5518 GCF_004022825.1 Mesorhizobium sp. M7A.F.Ca.CA.004.04.2.1 | reverse complement strand
ACATCAGGGCCGCCGGCGCCTGGCTTGCCGGCTTTGCCGCGCTGCTTCCGGCGGCAGGTGCGGCCGACGCTTCACGCAGCCGGCGCTCGAGGTCGGCGCGGGTCTTGCCGCATGCATCGAGTTCGCCGGTCAGGCGGTCGCCGTCGGTGCGCAGCCTGTCGCGTTCGCTGCGTGTACGGTCGAGGTCGCCGCGCAAGCTGTCGAGTTCACCGCGCAGGCGCCCCCAAAGGAACCAGCCGACCAACACGCCTATCAGGAACGCCAGGACCACGTAGAAAAAAGTGCCCATTGTCTCTCTCCAGTCAGATCCGTCTGCCGTGGGTCATGACCTTCGGCGAAGGACTACTCTTGGTGGTTCCGCGGTAAGCAGAACAGCCGGCTTCGGTTCGAGCTGCGGCGATCGGCTTTGCTTGCCCATGGCCAACGGCCGTTGTCGCGTTCGCCTGAGCGACACGGCCGGCTGAGATTTCTCCTCGCCGATCCGCATGCGCTCCGGCTGAGCTTGGAGCGAAGGCTATCATAGAGCTTGTGGAAAGCTATCGGAAAACTTCGGTGGAGAGTACTTCAAGAACAGATATTTAGGGTGATAGTAGATCTGTCCCAACATGCATTCCGGCTAAACTGTTAGAGCGATGCCTGAGGGACGCGTTTCAAGCGTCGAGCGCTTCCAGCTCGTCGATCAGGCCGCTGATGACGCCAAGTCCGATCTGCCAGAAGGCGGGATCGGTGGCGTCGAGCCCGAAGGGCGCCAGAAGCTCGGAATGATGTTTGGTGCCGCCGGCGCGCAGCATTTCGAAATACTTGTCCTGAAAGCCGCGCTCGGCGTTCTGGTAGACCGCGTAGAGCGAGTTCACCAGGCAGTCGCCGAAAGCATAGGCATAGACATAGAAGGGTGAATGGATGAAGTGCGGGATGTAGGTCCAGAACACCTCGTAGCCTTCGCGCAGCTTGATAGCGGGACCCAGACTTTCGGCCTGCACTTCGAGCCAGAACTGACCGAGCCTGTCGGAGGTCAGTTCGCCGTTCTTGCGTTCGGCATGCACCTTGCGCTCGAATTCATAGAAGGCAATCTGGCGCACGACCGTGTTGATCATGTCCTCGACCTTCTGGGCGAGCATGGCCTTGCGCTCGCGCCGGTCGGTGGTCTGGTCGAGCAGCGAGCGGAAGGTCAGCATCTCGCCGAAGACCGATGCCGTCTCGGCCAGCGTCAGCGGCGTCGAGGCCATCAGTGCGCCCTGGCCGCCGGCCAGCACCTGATGCACCCCATGGCCAAGCTCGTGCGCCAGCGTCATCACATCGCGCGGCTTGCCCATGTAGTTGAGCAGGACATAGGGATGCGCCGACGGCACGGTCGGATGCGCGAAGGCGCCAGGCGACTTGCCGGGCCGGGCCGGCGCGTCGATCCAGTTGCGGTCGAAGAAGGTTCGCGCGATCTCGGCCATGTCGGGCGAAAAGCGCTGATAGGCGGACAGCACGGTGTTCCTGGCCTCCTCCCAGCCGATGATCGCCTGGGGCGTATCCGGCAACGGCGCGTTGCGGTCCCAGTGGTTCATCACCTCCATGCCGAGCCAGCGTGCCTTCATCGCGTAATAGCGGTGCGACAGGCGCGGATAGGCATCGCGAACGGCGGAAGCCAGGGCGTCCACCACGCTGCGCTCGACGCGGTTGGCGAGATGGCGTGAATCGGCGATGTCCTCGAAGCCGCGCCAGCGGTCGGATATCTCCTTGTCCTTGGCCAGCGTGTTGGTGATCAGCGTGAAGGTGCGCAAATTTTTGCGGAAGGTCGTGGCCAGCGCCTCGGACGCCCGGCGGCGCACCTCGCCGTCGGCGTCCTGCAAACGGTTCAGCGCCGGCTCCAGCGTCAGTTCCTCGCCGTCGATGTCGAAGCGAAGGTCGGTCATCGTCTCGTCGAACAGGCGGTTCCAGGCGCCGCGCCCGGTGATCGACTTTTCGTGGAAGAGTTGCTCGACGCGGTCCTCAAGCTGGTAGGGCTTGTCCTTGCGCAGATCGAGCACCCACGGCCGGTAGTGACCGAAGGCGGGATCGCCGGCGAGCGCGCCTTCGATCGACGCATCGTCGATCAGGTTGAGTTCGAGCGCGAAGAACAGAAGGTGCGCGCTGGCGTCGGTCATCTTCTCCTGGACGTCACCATAGAGCTTGGCGCGCTGGGGATCAGCGGTGTTTCCGGCATAAACCAGACCCGCATAGGAGACGATGCGGCCGATCAGTTCCTCCAGCGCTTCGTAGGCGACGAGCGCCTCGCCCAGCCTGCCGGCGCTGCCGCGCTCGGCCTCGGCGGCCAGCGTGCCCTTCCAGCGGCTTTCGAAGCTGACCGCGTCAGTGGCGGCCTTGGCGATGTCGCGCTTCAGTTCTGGCGCGTCCATGCCGGCATAGAGGTCGGCAAGGTTCCATTCCGGCAGGTCGCCCAGCTCGGCCGCGCCCTGACCGGACGCCGGCGCCGCCAGCCGCCGTGCGGAACCCATGTGCCCAGAATCCTTATGCATTGCCGACACCTTCCGTGGCCAAGGTTCAAGGAGAAACGAGAAGCCGGTCAAATCCTAAGGAATTCATTCACCGGGTTTTTTGAAACCTTATTTAGAACCCTGTGCCAAGATGGTCCACAGGGCAGGATTCCTCGGGCGGGCATAGTCGTATTAGTCATGACAGGTTCCATACTCATAGTCGATGACGATCCGGTGCAACGCCGGCTGCTCGAAGCGGCGGTGACGCGGTTCGGCTACAGCGCAATCGTCGTCGACGGCGGCGCGGCCGCCTTCGATATCCTCGATGGACCCGGCGCCCGCGAGGTGTCGGTGGTCATCCTCGATCTGGTCATGCCCGGTCTCGATGGTATCGGCGTGCTGAAGGCGATGCGCGAGCGCGACATCAACGTGCCGGCCATCGTGCAGACCGCGCAGGGCGGCATCGAGACCGTGGTTTCGGCGATGCGTCATGGCGCCTTCGATTTCGTCGTCAAGCCGGCGTCTCCCGACAGGCTGCAGGCGTCGATCGGCAATGCGCTCAAGGTCGAGGCCGTCGAGGGCGAGGTCAAGCGCACGTCGCGCCGGCGCGGCGGCCTCCTGACCTTCAAGGACATGATTACGCACAGCCCGGCCATGGACAGGGTGATCCGTCTTGGCCAGAAAGCGGCGGCATCCAACATCCCGATCCTGATCGAGGGCGAGTCCGGCGTCGGCAAGGAACTGGTGGCGCGCGCCATCCAGGGCAGTGGCGACCGCCGCTCGAAACCCTTCGTCACCGTCAATTGCGGCGCCATCCCCGACAATCTGGTCGAATCGATCCTGTTCGGCCATGAGAAGGGCTCGTTCACCGGCGCCACCGACAAGCACACGGGCAAGTTCGTCGAAGCGCATTCGGGCACACTGTTCCTCGACGAGATCGGCGACCTGCCGCTCGACGTGCAAGTCAAGCTGTTACGCGCGGTCCAGGACGGCGAGGTCGATCCGGTGGGTGGGCGCTCGACCGTCAGGGTCGACATCAGGCTGATTTCGGCGACGCACCGCAACCTCCTGCAGCAGGTCAAGGACGGCAAGTTCCGCGAGGATCTGTTCTATCGGCTGAACGTCTACCCGATCTTCGTGCCGCCGCTGCGCGACCGCCGCGACGACATCCCCTATCTGGTCACCCATTTCATGGAGAAGGTGGCGCCGGCCGACCCGCACCGTCGCCTGCAGGGTATTTCGGCGGCAGCGCTCGCCGTGCTGCAGGCCTATGACTGGCCTGGAAACATCCGGCAGCTCGAAAATGCCGTCTTCCGGGCCTCGGTGCTTTGCGAAGGCGATGTGCTTTCCGCCGAGGACTTCCCGCAGATACGGGCGCAAGTGGAAGGCACCGTCAACCTGGATATGGACGGCGATGCGCCGGCGCCCTCCCAGTCTTTGCAGGAGCGCGATGACGAAGCCTTGCCCGGCGAGGGCGGCCCAGCAATCGCGTTCGATCCGCCGGCAAGGCTGCAGCCTCGCTTCGGCACGTTGCGGGCGCTCGACGAGCGCGGCAATGTGCGGGCACTGGCCGATGTCGAACTCGAGATGATCAAGCTTGCCATCGATCACTACAACGGACAGATGAGCGAAGTCGCCCGCCGACTCGGGATCGGTCGCTCGACGCTCTATCGCAAGCTCAAGGAACACGGCATCGATCCGGAGACGGGCCGCGTAGACCGGCTCGCCTCCTAAGGGCGATGCCGGGCTGAGCTTCGGAATCCGGCTTGCCACAAGGCCGACGCCAGCTTGCAATGCCACAGCAGGCCTTGTATCGCCGTTTCGGCGGCATTGTGGCTGTGTCATGGACAGCTCTGTTCACGCATTAAAGCTAACGGTAACAGATCGTGTTCGGGCCGAAGGCGGAAATCTGATCTAAACCAGCGGTTTACCAAGAAACCTTGTGAACAATTTTTGACGGGATATCGCCACGGTGTTACCGCATTTCGGCTTCAATAAGCGATGATTAACCATTAGGATCGATATTCGGGTGTGCTAATGCCACATCCGTTTGGACAAATCCGGGGACAAACGGCAGCCTGCAAGGCCTTTTGATTTGAACAGAATCGAACGACACACAAACAGGCGGCACCATCATTTGAGCATCTGGCCGAAGTGGCTGGCAGTGTTGGTTGTCGCTTTTGGTTTTGTTGCCGCGGCTGCGAGCGGAGCCAGCGCCGAAACACGGTCGCTGAAGCTTTATCATCTCCACACCCACGAGAAGGCCGAGATCGTCTACAAGCGCAACGGCCGCTACGTTCCCGAGGGTCTCAGGAAGATCAACATCATTTTGCGCGACTGGCGTCGCAACGAGCCGACCAAGATGGATCCGCGCCTGCTGGATCTGGTCTGGGAAGCGTATCGGGAAGCCGGCGCCACGGACTACATCCAGGTCATCTGCGGCTATCGCTCGCCGTCGACGAACTCGATGCTGCGCGGCCGCAGCAGGGGCGTCGCCGAGAAGAGCCAGCACATGCTCGGCAAGGCGATGGATTTCTATATTCCCGGCGTGCCGCTTAAGAAGCTGCGCAACATCGGTCTCAAGATGCAGGGCGGCGGCGTCGGCTACTATCCGTCATCCGGTTCGCCGTTCGTCCACATGGATATCGGCAATGTGCGCCATTGGCCCGGTATCAGCCGGCAGGAACTGGTCAGCCTGTTCCCCAATGGCAAGACGCTGCATGTGCCGAGCGACGGCAGGCCGCTGCCCGGCTTTGAGCAGGCGCTCGCCTCCTACAAGGCGCGCAAGGGTTCAGGCTCGCCGGCCATCGAGATGGCCAGCGCCGGCGGCAGCGGCAAGAAGTCAGGTGGCTTCCTGTCGGCATTCTTCGGCGGCGGCGACGACGAGGCCGAAGACAGCGCCGATGTCCAGACCGCTTCGGCGGCCCCCCCGCCCAAGGCGAGAAACCTGAAGCCGGCAGCAGCAGCCAAGACCAGCAACCTCCCGGGCATTGCCATCGTGGCGCCGGAGAATGCGCGGCGCGCCGAGATTCCGCAGGTGGCCGAGCAGCAGGCTC
>NZ_RZPH01000338.1:0-5519 GCF_004022825.1 Mesorhizobium sp. M7A.F.Ca.CA.004.04.2.1 | reverse complement strand
ATAGCCGGCAAAGGCCTGATAATCCTGCGCCGTCGGCTCGGGCACGACGACATTGGAATCGGTGAAGACGAACTGCGTGGCAACCGAAGGATCGGTGACCTGGACCTGATACTGGTGGAGCTGCGAGTAGAGGACCTCGGTGCCATGCATCACAGCCGTTCGGATCGGCATGGTGATCGTGCCTGGAGAAAACTTCGGTCCGGGGACAATCTTGCCGGCGACCGCAATCTTCATCGTCAGCTGGCCGTTGGCACGGCTGCAGTCGCGTGTCACGTCGCTGACCGACGCCTGGTAGATGATATTGGCCGATTCGTCGGGCGGAGTTGCAGCAGCGGCGTCAGCCTCGGCCTGGGCCGCGGCATCCTGCGCGGCGTCGCCGGTCTTCTTGATCCTGGGCTTGGGCTTCTGAGCTTCCCTGGAATAGGTGTTGAAGAAGGCCGTGCCGTCGCGCACCGTCACCCGGGGGCAATAGGCCTGCAACTGGCTGGCCAGTATCTTGGGATCCTGGGGCGGCGGTGGCGCCGTCGGGTCCTCCTTCTTGCCTATGCCGAGGTTCAGGATGCCATTGTCGCCCGATTGGCAGCCGGCGGCGGCAAGCATAAAGCCGGTGAGCGCAAGACCCGCCAAAAAGCGACCACTGAATGTACGAAACGCCATGAAACTGCACTTCCCTCTCGCAAAGCTGGTGACGTATATCAACCGCGCGGCAAAAATGCGACTGAGCCAGCGCAGAAATTAACCACCTTGCGGTGGATGGAAAAGCCAAGCAGTAACGGAATTGTGACATGCACTATGTGAGTACCCGCGGGGAAGCCCCCGTTCTCGGATTTTCCGACGCCGTGCTGGCCGGGCTGGCGCGCGACGGCGGGCTCTACGTGCCGCGCGAGTGGCCACAGTTTTCCGCCGCCGAGATCCGCGCCATGCGCGGCCTTGCCTATCCCGACCTTGCGATCCGCGTGCTGTCGCCGTTCCTTGGCGACGAAATCCCGGCCTCCGTTTTCGAGCGGCTGGTGCGCGAAGCCTATGCCACCTTCCGCCACGAGGCCGTCTGCCCGCTGGTGCAGACCGGCCCCAACACCTTCATCCTGGAACTTTTCCACGGGCCGACGCTCGCCTTCAAGGACGTGGCGATGCAGCTTCTGGCCCGGCTGATGGACCATGTGCTTGCCGAACGCGACCAGCACGCCACCATCGTCGGCGCCACCTCGGGCGATACCGGCGGGGCGGCCATCGATGCCTTTGCCGGTCGCAGCCGGACCGACATCTTCATCCTTTTCCCGCACGGCCGCGTCTCGCCGGTGCAGCAGCGGCAGATGACGACGTCGACGGCTGCAAACGTCCATGCGCTGGCGATCGAAGGCAATTTCGACGATTGCCAGGGACTGCTCAAGGACATGTTCAACGATCACGGCTTCCGCGACCGGGTTGCGCTTTCGGGCGTCAATTCGATCAACTGGGCCCGGATCATGGCCCAGATCGTCTATTATTTCTCCTCGGCGCTGTCGCTCGGCGCGCCGGACAGGCCGGTCTCCTTCACCGTGCCGACCGGCAATTTCGGCGATATCTTCGCCGGCTACGCCGCCAAGAAGATGGGCTTGCCGATCGAGCGGCTGGTCATCGCCACCAACGACAACGACATTCTGGCGCGCACCTTTTCGACCGGCGAATACCGCACCAAGGGCGTCTTTGCGACCACGTCGCCGTCGATGGATATCCAGGTGTCGTCCAATTTCGAACGCCTGCTGTTCGAGGCCTCCAGCCGTGACGCGGCGACCGTGCGGCGCTACATGGACGGTCTGAAGCAGTCCGGCGCTTTCACCATCGAACCCCAGCAAATCGCCGGGATGCGGTCGGAATTCGACGCCGGCCGGGCTGATATGGACGAGGTCGCCGCCACCATCCGCTCGACGCTCGCGGCCAGCAACTATCTGCTCGATCCGCACACCGCGGCAGCTGTACATGTCGCTGCGGGCAAGGCGTCAGGCGCCGTCCCGATGGTGGTGCTGGGTACCGCACACCCGGCAAAATTCCCGGCCGCCGTCGAAGCCGCCAGCGGCGTGTCGCCCGCACTGCCCGCATGGCTAGGTGGGTTGATGACATCGGAGGAAAAATACACGGTACTTCCCTCCGACCTGAAAATGGTGGAAGATTATGTCGGCCGCCGCGCGCGGGCGGCGCGTTAAGGAGTACTAGCCATATGGGTGTTGAGGTAAGCCGTCTGTCGAACGGCCTGACAGTCGCCACCGAAACCCTTCAAAGCATCGAATCGGTTGCCCTTGGTGCCTGGGTCAAGTCGGGTGCCCGCAATGAACGTGAGGACGAGCATGGCATGGCCCATCTGCTCGAGCACATGGCGTTCAAGGGCACGAAAAGGCGGAGCGCCTTCGAAATCGCCTCGGAGATCGAGGACGTTGGCGGCGAGATCAACGCCGCCACCAGCGTCGAAACCACTTCCTACTATGCCAGGGTGCTCTCCGACGACGTGCCGCTGGCCGTCGACATTCTTGCCGACATCCTGCAGGAGTCCGAATTCGACCCGCAGGAACTCGAGCGCGAACAGCATGTGATCCTGCAGGAGATCGGCGCCGCGCACGACACCCCCGACGACATCGTCTTCGACCGCTTCACGGAAACCGCCTATCGCCATCAGACGATTGGACGCTCCATTCTCGGCACGCCCGAAACGGTCAAATCCTTCACCTCCAAGCAACTCCACGACTTCATCGAGCGGCAATATGGCGCCGAGCGCATGGTGATTGTCGCCGCCGGCGACATCAAGCATGACAATTTCGTGCGCGAGGTCGAAAAGCAGCTCGGCGGCTTCCGCAGCAAGGCCGACAGCACCATCCCGCAATATGCGCAATATGTCGGCGGCGATTTTCGCGAGGACCGCGACCTGATGGACGCGCAGATCGTGCTGGGGTTCGAAGGCCGGGCCTATCATGTGCGCGACTTCTATGCCTCGCAGGTGCTCTCGATGATCCTCGGCGGTGGCATGTCGTCGCGCCTGTTCCAGGAGGTCCGCGAGAAGCGCGGCCTGTGTTATTCGGTCTATGCCTTCCATTGGGGCTTTTCCGACACCGGCGTCTTCGGCGTCCATGCCGCGACCGGCCAGAGCGACATCGCCGAACTGGTGCCTGTCATTATCGACGAACTGCAGAAGGCCGGCGAGAAAATCCTGCAGGAAGAACTCGACCGGGCGCGCGCCCAATATCGCGCCGGACTGATCATGTCAGCCGAAAGCCCGGCCAGCCGCGCTTCGCAGATCGCACGGCAACTGCTCCTGTTCGGCCGGCCGATCGCCAAGGAGGAACTGATGGAACGGCTGTCGGCGCTGACGGTCGAGCGGCTGACCGATCTATCGTCGCGTTTGTTCTCGACCAAGCCGACGCTTACCGCTGTCGGGCCTGTGGGCACACTGGCGCCATACGAGGCGATCCTCGAATCGCTCGCAGGCACGCAGACCGCGGCCCGTAAGCTCGCCGTCTAAGCCCCTCGAAGCGTCGTGTTCGCGCTCCCTTTCTTTCGCCGCGACCTGCCGGCGCTGAAAGGCGACCGCGTCACGCTGCGCGTGCCGTTCACCAACGACTACCGCGAGTGGGCGGTGGTGCGTGGCGAAAGCCGCGCCTTCCTCGAACCCTGGGAGCCACGCTGGACTCCCGATGAACTCGACCGCAACGCATGGCGGCTGCGCATCAGCCGCTACCGCGAAGATTATGCGCAAGGAACCGCGATCGCCTTCTTCATCTTCGAGAAGAGCAGCGGCAAGCTTGCCGGCGGCATCACGCTCGGCAACATACGCCATGGCGTCTCGCAAAGCGGCCATGTCGGCTACTGGATCGGCGAGCGCTTCGGCGGCCGCGGCCTGATGACCGACGCGGTCAAGGTGGTGGCCCGCTTCGCCTTCGATACGCTGAGGTTGCACCGGATCGAAGCGGCCTGTATTCCCGACAACATCAGGTCGATCCGCGTGCTTGAAAAAGCCGGATTTCGGCGCGAAGGACTGCTGCGATCCTACCTCAGGATCAACGGCATCTGGCAGGACCACTACCTCTACGCCCGGATCGCGGACGATCCGCCGGGCGTTGGAACGAAGGACTGATTTTTGACGAATTTCCTGCGAAACGGGTCGCTGTTCGCCTTTGTCCTCGCGACACTCCTGACGCTGTGGGCGGCATCGTCGGCCTTCGCCGTGGAGCCGATCAAGATCGCCCGCGACGACGTCGCGCTCGACCTTTCCGGCGCCGTCGAGATCTACCGGAACCAGGGCGAGAATTTCCAGGTGTCGACCGCGCCGGGTCCGGACGGTATCGTGCGGCGCATCGAGGTTGAGGCCAATGATGCCCGTTCGACCGGCGACTGGGCGGTGTTCGCGCTCGCCAACACCACCGACCAGCAACTCGACCGGCTGATCGTCGCACCCCATTTCCGCCTGGTGAATTCCGGCATCTTCTGGCCGGATCTCGGCTCGACCCGCATCGCCGCCATCACGCCCAGCGAAGGCTTCGCGCTCGACCGCCAGACCAGCCCCGATGCCGACGTTTTCCGGGTGACGCTGAACCCCGGCACGGTGATCACCTTCATCGCCGAACTGGCCTCGCCGAAGCTGCCGCAGGTCTACCTCTGGGATCCGGAATCCTACAAGGACTCGGTCAATTCCTACACGCTGTTTCGCGGCATCGTCATCGGTATCGCAGGCTTGCTGGCGCTGTTCCTCACCATTCTTTTCGTGGTCAAGGGAACCTCGATGTTCCCCGCGACCGCCGCGCTTGCCTGGGCGGTACTGGCCTATATCTGTGTCGATTTCGGCTTCCTCAACAAGGTCATCGAGATCTCGCCCGGCAATGAGCAGATGTGGCGGGCGGGAACGGAGGTGGCGCTGGCTGGAACCTTCGTGGTGTTCCTGTTCGCCTATCTCAACCTCAACCGATGGCACGGCCATTTCAGCTACGGCGCACTGGTCTGGATTCTCGGGCTGGTGCTGATCGCCGGGGTCGCGATCGTCGATCCGGCGGTTGCCGCCGGCATCGCCAGGCTGTCCTTCGCCGCAACCGCACTGACCGGGCTTGGCCTGATCATCTTCCTCGGCATACGCGGCTACGACCGTGCCATCATGCTGGTGCCCAGTTGGGTCATGGTGCTGTTGTGGCTATGCGGATCGTGGATGGCGATCACCGGCATGCTCGACAACGACATTGCCCAGCCGGCCCTGGGCGGCGGGCTGATCCTGATCATCCTTCTGATCGGCTTCACAGTGATGCAGCACGCCTTTGCCGGCGGCGCCCTGCACCAGGGCCTGTTCTCCGACCTCGAGCGGCAGGCGCTGGCGGTGGCCGGATCGGGCGACACGGTCTGGGATTGGGACGTGCTGCGCGACCGCGTCGTCACCAAGCCCGATGTCAGCATCCAGCTCGGCCTGGCACCGAACAGCCTTGGCGGCGCGGCCCGCAACTGGCTGCCGGTGCTGCATGCCGACGACCGCGACACGTTCCGCACGACGCTCGACGTGGTGCTCGAAC
>NZ_RZPH01000337.1:0-5526 GCF_004022825.1 Mesorhizobium sp. M7A.F.Ca.CA.004.04.2.1 | reverse complement strand
GTTCAGGTAGAACGGCAGCAGCGTTTCCATTTCGTCGCGGCGCGACATCTTTTCAGCGGCGCTCATGGCCACCCCCTGTCGTAACCGGCGGCCTTGAGGGCCTCTCCGAGTTTCTTGCGGGCGTAGAACATCCGGGTCTTGACGGTGGCGACCGGAATGTCGAGCACCTCGCCGATCTCGCTCACCGATTGTCCGTGATAATAGGCAAGATCGATGACCACGCGATGCTCTTCGGGCAAGGTGTCGACGAAGCGCCGCAGGGCGGCGGCCTTGTCTTCCTTCATGGTGACGACTTCCGGCGTGTCGGCGCCGTCGGGCACCGCGGCGGCGGCCTCGTCGTCGATCCAGTCTTCCTTCTTCTTGCGCAGAAAGGACAGCGCCTTGAAACGGGCGATGCCGAGCAGCCATGTCGAGACTTCGGAACGCCCTTCGAAGCCGGGCGCCTGGCGCCATAGCTCGAGGAAGACTTCGTTGGCGATATCGTCGGCCATCATTTCCGATCCCGTCTGGCGCGCCACGAAGCGGTAGACCCGCGCGTGGTGACGCATGAACAGGAGCCGCACGGCGGCACGGTCGCCCTTCGCGACCCGGTCGACGAGAGCGCGATCGGTCTCCGTCGCTGCCGTCATGGCCGGTCGAGCCGCCTGGCTCCTGTCTGCTCTGTCGCTGATCGGTCCAAAAAGGTTCATCCTCCGCCAAGGAATTTTGCGGAGGCTAACCGAAGTAAGGAAGTGTTGCCAGAGGCAGGGTCTTCCCTTCCCCCCACAAGGGGGGAAGGGAAGAGTTCTGCGCGCCCGCTCACCCCAAGAAAGATTTAGCCTTCATCGCCTCCGGTATTGCCACACCCAGCCGGCTCAGCACTGTCGGCGCCAGCTGCAGCTGGTCGAGCAGCGTGTCGGCCTGCGGACCCTTACCTTGTCCAAAATAGTACAGCGCGAAATCCTGCATCTCGTCGTCATGGCCGCCATGATGGCCACGATCGGTCTGGCCGTGATCGGCGGTGACAATCACCTCATAGCCGGCTTCGATCCAGCGCGGCAGGAAGGCGGCCAGCATCCCGTCCATCGCATAGACGGCATGGTCCATCTCGTGGCAGTCGTGGCCGAAGCGGTGTCCCATCGAGTCCAGCGTGCAGGTGTGCAGGATGCCGTAGTCGATGCCATGGCGTTTCGTCAGCATCGTCAGCGTCGCGAACAGGTCGACATCGCTCGGCGTCATCTGGTTGCGAAGGTTGTAACCGGTCATGGTGTGGAAGCGGCCATGCGTGATCGGCCCGCTTGGCTCGTCGAATTCCATGTCCTCGACCAGGTCGAACGGATAGCCGCGGAAGAATTCCGACCAGTAGGAATGGGTCACCGCCCCCGTCTTGCCGCCTGCCTTGCTGACTTCGGAGAAGATATCGGGCTGCTCGACGCGGAACCGGTTCTCGTTGGAGAGAATCCCGTGCACCTGCGGTGAGACCCCGGTGTGGATCGACGCATAGCAGCAGGCCGAGGTCGACGGCAGCACCGAGCGCATCTTCCAGACGCGCGCCTCGCCCGATTGCACCCAGCCTTCGAGATTGCCCATCAGCCGGCGCCAGTTCCGGTAAGGCACGCCGTCGAGGATGATCAGCAGAAGCTTGGACTTGAGCGCCATGGGCTGCTCCATGCGGTTGGCGGTTGAAGCGGGACGCCGTGTGCCGTCTTGGGCACACGGCGTTCTTGATTGATGAAATCGGACGATCAGAGTCCGCTCAAGCGTTGAGCCAGCACTCGGCAAGCGCGTAGCCGTCCATCATTTCGCCGATAGGGCTCTTGGCATAGCCGCCGATCTTGCTGGTGGCGGCCGCGTCGATGAACTGGTTGAAGAAGGGCACGATCAGCCCGCCTTCGTCACGCATCATAACTGCCATATCGTGGTAGATCGCCTGGCGCTTGGCCTGGTCGAGCTCGCCGCGCGCGGTAAACAGCATCTTGTCGAATTCCGGCCGCTTGAAGCGCGTGTCGTTCCAGTCGGCGGTCGAGACATAGCCGGTGGAATACATCTGGTCCTGCGTCGCGCGTCCGCCCCAGTAGGAGAGCGAGAAAGGCTGCTTGTTCCAGACCTCCGACCAGTAGCCGTCGCCGGGCTCGCGCTTGATCTCGATCTTGATGCCGGCTTTGGCGCAGGACTGCTGATAGAGCTGTGCGGCATCGACGGCGCCCGGGAAGGCGACGTCCGAGGTGCGCAGCACGATCGAGCCGCTGTGGCCCGATTTCTTATAGGCTGCCGCCGCCTTGTCCGGATCGAACTTGCGCTGCTCGATGTCGGCGGAAAACAGCGGATAGGCCTCGTTGATCGGGAAGTCGTTACCTACCGAGCCATAGCCGCGCAGGATCTTTTCCAGCATCTCGTCGCGGTCCATGGCAAGCTTCAGCGCCATCCGCAGATCGTTGCTGTCGAAGGGGGCGGTGTCGCAGAACATGTTGAACGGGTAGTAGCCCTTGCCCGAGACGTTCTCGATGGAAACGCCCGCGATGCGCTTGACCAGATCGACGACCTTCGGCTCGACGCGGTTGATCATGTGCACCTGGCCGCCCTGCAGGGCGGCAAGCCGTGCGGTCGCGTCATTGATGACGATGATCTCGACCTGGTCGGCATGGCCGGCCTTGTCGCCCAGCCAGTAATTGGCGAAGCGCTCGCCGCCATGGCGCACGCCGGGCTGGTTGACGCTAACCTTATAGGGACCGGCGCTGATGCCGGCGTTCGGATCGTCCTTGCCACCATTCGGCTGGATGGTGAGATGGTAGTCGGCCATCAGATAGGGGAAGTCGGCATCGGCGTCGCCGAGCGTGACGATGACCTCCTTGCCGCTCGCCTTGATCCCCTTGATGTTCTTGAGGATGCCGAGTGCTCCGGACTTGGACTTCTCGTCCGCATGGCGCTCAATGGTGGCAGCAACATCCTCCGCGCCGACCGTCTTGCCATTGTGGAACTCGATGCCGTCGCGGATCTTGATTGTCCATGTCTTGGCGTCGGCCGAGGCGCCAATCTCCTCGGCAATCAGGTTGACCAGCTTGTTGTCCGGGGTGAGGCGCACGAGATACTCGCCCCAAAGCTTGCCGAAGCTGAAGGTAACCTGGCTGAGGTTCAGCGCCGGATCGAGGCTGTTGGTGGATTCACCGCCCTGCAGACCGGCCTTGATGATACCGCCCTTCACCGCCGTCTGGGCAAATGCCTTGCCGGCCAGCGCCGGCATCAGGGCCGCCGATACGCCGAGCGCGGCGGCGCGCCCAAGAAAGGCGCGGCGCGATATCCGGCCTTGACCGGCGAGTTCGGCGAGATAATCGAGTTCAGTCTTCATGTCCTACCCCTGTTTTAAAAGTCGTGCGAGCAGCGCTCGTCCCGAAGGACGTTTGGCGCTCTTGTGTTGCATCCGGATGACGGTCGCCGGCGCCCCATGTGGCGGCTTGGTCTGGTGCAATTCCCAGGGGAAGCGCCATGCGCTTCTTCTGGGAGAACCGGTTCCAGTTTCCCCGAATTGCTTTAGTTGCCCGCGCTGGCCATGCGCCGTCCCTTGATTGCCTTTTCCAGCCAGCCGATTTCCATCTCTGGAACCGAGGAGAGCAGCAGGTCGGTGTAGGCGTCGAAGGGCGGGCTTAGCACCTGGCTCTTGGGGCCGTAGCGCACCACCTCGCCGCGATACATAACCGCGATCGAATCGGCGATCGACTTCACAGTGGCGAGGTCGTGCGTGATGAACAGATAGGCGACGTTCTCCTCCTTCTGCAACTCCAGCAGCAGCTTGAGGATGCCGTTGGCGACCAGCGGATCGAGCGCAGAGGTCACCTCGTCGCAGATGATCAGCTTCGGCTTGGCGGCAAGCGATCGGGCGATGCAGACACGCTGTTTCTGGCCGCCGGAAAGTTCGGCCGGATAGCGGTCGGAAAAGCCCTTGCCCATCTCGATCTTGTCGAGCAGTTCGGCGACGCGCCTGTCGCGCTCGCGGCCGCGTATGCCGAAATAGAATTCGAGCGGCCGGCCGATGATGGTGCCGACGGTCTGGCGCGGGTTCATCGCCACGTCGGCCATCTGGTAGATCATCTGCAACTGGCGCAAATCCTCCTTCGGCCGGTCGGCCAGCCTGTTGGCCAGCGGACGTCCGTCGAAGGTGACGGTGCCCTGTTCGGGCGGCAAAAGTCCCGTGATGGCGCGCGCCAGCGTCGACTTGCCGGAGCCGGACTCGCCGACCACGGCCAGCGTCTGACCCGGATAGATGTCGACCGAGACGTTCTTCAGCACCTTGATGTCGCTGCGGCCATAGGCGGCGGTGACGTTCTTCACCGACAGGAATGGCGACGTGCCGGGTTTCTGCTCCTGATGCTCGATCTCATGCACCGAGACCAGCGCATTGGTGTATTCCTGGCGCGGCTCCTTGATGATCTGCCTTGTGCCGCCCCATTCGACCAGCCTTCCATGGCGCAGCACCATGATCTCGTCTGAGACCTGGGCGACGACGGCAAGGTCGTGGGTGATGTAGAGCGCAGCGACATGGGTGTCGCGGATGGCATCCTTGATCGCCGCCAGCACGTCGATCTGCGTCGTCACGTCGAGCGCCGTTGTCGGCTCGTCGAAGACGATCAGGTCCGGCTCGGAGCACAGCGCCATCGCCGTCATCACGCGCTGCAACTGGCCACCCGAAACCTGGTGCGGAAAGCGCTCGCCGATGGTTTCAGGGTTCGGCAGGCTGAGCTTCTTGAACAGCGCAACCGCGCGCTTCTCGGCCTCGGCCCGCGTTGCCGTACCGTGCAGCAGCGTGGCTTCCACCACCTGGTCCATCAGCCGGTGCGCCGGGTTGAAGGCGGCTGCCGCCGATTGCGCGACATAGCAGACCTCGCGGCCGCGTAATTTGCGGAAGCCGTCCTTGCCGCCCTTGAGGATGTCGCGGCCGTTCAGGATCACCTCGCCGCCGGTGATGCGCACGCCGCCGCGGCCATAGCCCATCGACGACAGGCCGATGGTCGACTTGCCGGCGCCGGACTCGCCGATCAGGCCGAGCACCTTGCCTTTTTCAAGCGTCAGCGAGACATCGTGCACCAACACGATGTTCTTTGGCGGCTCGCCGGGCGGGAAGACGGTGGCTTCGATGCGTAGGTTGCGGATGTCGAGCAGCAGGCCTGATTTCGCTTTGGTGTCGGCCATCACCCGCGTCCTCCCTTGAGGCTGGTCGTCCGGTTGAGCACCCAGTCGGCAACCAGGTTGACGGAAATCGCCAACAGGGCGATCGCCGCCGCCGGGATAAGCGCGGCCGCGATGCCGAAGACGATGCCATCCTTGTTTTCCTTGACCATGCCGCCCCAGTCGGCGTCCGGTGGCTGCACGCCAAGGCCGAGGAACGACAGCGTCGACAGGAACAGCACGGCATAGATGAAGCGTAGGCCGAGTTCCGAAACCAGCGGCGACAATGCGTTGGGAAGGATCTCGCGGAAGATGATCCAGCCGCTGCCCTCACCACGCAGTTTCGCCGCCTCGACATAGTCCATGACGGTGATGTCGACGGCGACC
>NZ_RZPH01000336.1:0-5562 GCF_004022825.1 Mesorhizobium sp. M7A.F.Ca.CA.004.04.2.1 | reverse complement strand
GTCTACAACATTCCGGGTGGTGGCGCGTTCGCCATGTTCGCCGATCCTGCAGCAGTGAACTGGCCAATGACGATCGGCATCCTGTTCATCCTGGTGCTGTTCGTGACCATGGTCTATGGGCCGATCGCGGCGATCCTGGTCGAGATGTTCCCGACCCGCATTCGCTACACCGGCATGTCGTTGCCCTATCACATCGGCAATGGCTGGTTCGGCGGCCTGCTGCCGGCAACCGTGTTCGCGCTCAGCGCCTATAAGGGCGACATCTACTATGGCCTTTGGTATCCGGTGGTGATCGCGGCGATAACGCTGGTCATCGGCATGATCTTCGTCAAGGATACGCTCGGCACCGACCTGCACGCCAAGGAGTAGGCAGGCCCGGTGTTCAAAAGAAAGCCCGGCGCGAGCAATCGCGCCGGGCTTTCTCTTTTCAGGCCAATTCGTTGGCGAGGGCTGCTGCCCTTTGTGTCAGCTCTTGCGGCCCCGGGTCTCATCCTCGATGGCTGCCTCATGGTACCAGCCGTCGCCGAAGTCTGCGCGGGCACCACGCAGCGAGGCAAGCTCTGCCGCAAACTTAGCCTTGCCGCTCAAATTTGAGGCAGCGGCGCGCGCTGCCACCGGGAACATCAAAATTGTGGCCGACGGTCGTGTGGAAATGATTTCCATTGCCGGGTTCCTTTCTTCTGCCGAACCTTTTCGATTCAACTTGATCCGAAGATAAGGTCTGCAATCAAGTTAGGCAATATGCCTATGAAAAGATCAGCAATTGCACACTATTTGTGCAAAGAACGACTGTGATTGATCGGAACGCATCGCTTAGGCGGATCACCGACTTCGAGTGGATACCGGGTCAATTTTGCCGCACCCTTCACACCAAGAATGGCACACGAATTGCATTTTAAGAATGCGGCAGGCCGGCTGCTGACGGCAGACGCATGTCGACGCCGTTCAGTGTTCGGTGATCAAGCAACGAGAGGCTAGAATGACGAAATACAAGCTCGAGTATATCTGGCTCGATGGATATACCCCGGTCCCCAACCTTCGCGGCAAGACGCAGATCAAGGAATTCGCCGAATTCCCTGATCTCGAGCAGTTGCCGCTGTGGGGCTTCGATGGTTCCTCGACCCAGCAGGCCGAAGGGCACAGCTCCGATTGCGTGCTGAAGCCGGTTGCGGTCTATCCGGATCCCGCCCGTACCAACGGCGTGCTGGTCATGTGCGAAGTCATGA
Source organism: Mesorhizobium sp. M7A.F.Ca.CA.004.04.2.1 (assembly GCF_004022825.1). Taxonomy (NCBI): domain Bacteria; kingdom Pseudomonadati; phylum Pseudomonadota; class Alphaproteobacteria; order Hyphomicrobiales; family Phyllobacteriaceae; genus Mesorhizobium; species Mesorhizobium sp. M7A.F.Ca.CA.004.04.2.1. The sequence continues at coordinate 4,336 of NZ_RZPH01000336.1, read as the reverse complement.
TGCCCGATGGCGTCACGCCGCATGCCTCCAACAAGCGCGCCACCATCCTCGATGACGAGGGCGCCTGGTTCGGCTTCGAGCAGGAATATTTCTTCTACAAGGACGGCCGGCCGCTCGGCTTCCCCGAGAGCGGCTATCCCGCACCCCAGGGTCCGTACTACACCGGCGTCGGCTATTCCAATGTCGGCTCCGTCGCGCGCCAGATCGTCGAGGAGCATCTCGACCTCTGCCTCGCCGCCGGCATCAACCACGAGGGCATCAACGCCGAAGTTGCCAAGGGCCAGTGGGAATTCCAGATTTTCGGCAAGGGCTCCAAGAAAGCCGCCGACCAGATGTGGATGGCCCGCTACCTCATGCAGCGCCTGACCGAGAAGTACGGCATCGACATCGAATACCACTGCAAGCCGCTCGGCGACACCGACTGGAATGGCTCTGGCATGCACGCCAACTTCTCGACCGCCTATATGCGCGAAGTCGGCGGCAAGGCCTATTTCGAAGCGCTGATGGCGGCCTTCGACAAGAACCTGATGGATCACATCGCCGTCTATGGCCCGGACAACGACAAGCGTTTGACCGGCAAGCACGAGACCGCGCCGTGGAACCGGTTCAGCTATGGCATTGCCGACCGTGGCGCCTCGATCCGCGTGCCGCATTCCTTCATCAAGAGCGACTACAAGGGTTATCTGGAAGACCGCCGTCCGAACTCGCAGGGCGACCCCTACCAGATCGCCTCGCAGATCCTGAAGACGATCGCCTCGGTTCCGGCAAGCGCTCAGGTTTCGGCCGCCGCGTAAGCGTTTCGGACTGCATGACAAGATGACCCCGGCGTTTCGCGCCGGGGTTCTTTTTTGGCCGTTACCCGGCTGACGGCATTCCTGGTAAAACATACCCAGAAAAAGTCAGGGAATTCACGCGGTCGCAAATCGCCCGGAAGTTCTGGCCGCAGCCATGTGAGCCTCCGGCGATCACTCCCTATAAAGCCCGGAAAAGCGCCTTTTCCAGCCCTTATCTGGGGCAATGGACCTTCCATAAGCATCTGTTCATACAGCAGAATCGGTCATTCGCGGCCCGGCTTGCAGCGTTGACAGATCACGCTACGGCATGCGTATTCGCAGGCCTTGGGGTTACGTCACGCAATGCTGTTCGGACGGGCGGGGTTTTCTGAACGGCGGCATTGGCGTGGGCGCCGGACGAGCGGTCACTGTAGCCTGAGACAGTGCTCCGCTCGCTCCTGGCTCCAACGTTGGCGACCGACCGGCCGCCTTGATCTTCACCGGACATCGCCGAGTAGTGATTGAAGTCACCGGACCGACGCGCTCAGGCCGGCCGCTCCGATGGACCGTGGGTCCAGAATCCAGGCATCGTATGATCGTCGAAGACGAAAGACCAATATGGCTGTCCATGCGTGGCTGCCGCGCAGGCGAGACATGCCGGTCAGCTGGCAATTCCTATTGGAGCGCAGCAAAAAGCCCTTGAAAGAGGGAAGTCTTTCAAGGGCTTGGTTATTATGGCGTATCTTAGTCTGAGCTTGAAGCCTCAGACAGAGTAATACATATCGTATTCGACCGGATGCGGGGTCATTTCGAAGCGCATCACTTCGGCCATCTTCAGCTCGATGTAGCTGTCGATCTGGTCGTCGTCGAAGACGCCGCCGGCTTTCAGGAAGCCGCGGTCCTTGTCGAGGCTTTGCAGGGCTTCGCGCAGCGAGCCGCAGACGGTCGGGATCTTCTTCAGTTCCTTCGGCGGCAGGTCGTAGAGATCCTTGTCCATCGGCTGGCCGGGATGGATCTTGTTCTTGATACCGTCGAGGCCGGCCATCAGCAGCGCGGAGAAGGCGAGGTAGGGGTTCGCGCCCGGATCGGGGAAGCGGACCTCGACGCGCTTGGCCTTCGGCGACGAGCCGAACGGGATACGGCAGGACGCCGAGCGGTTGCGCGCCGAATAGGCGAGCAGAACCGGCGCTTCGTAACCCGGCACCAGGCGCTTGTAGGAATTGGTCAGCGGGTTGGTGAATGCGTTGATCGCCTTGGCATGCTTGATGACGCCGCCGATGAAGAACAGGCAGCTTTCCGACAGACCGGCATATTCATTGCCGGCGAAGGTCGGCTTGCCGTTCTTCCAGATCGACATGTGGACGTGCATGCCCGAGCCGTTGTCGCCGAAGATCGGCTTCGGCATGAAGGTCGCCGTCTTGCCGTAGGCATTGGCGACCTGGTGCACGACATATTTGTAGATCAGCATCTTGTCGGCGTTGCGTACCAGTGCGTCGAACTTGATGCCGAGTTCGTGCTGCGCCGCCGCCACCTCATGGTGATGCTTTTCGACGCGCACGCCCATCTCGGCGAGCACGGTCAGCATTTCCGAGCGCATGTCCTGCGCGCTGTCGATCGGCGGCACCGGGAAGTAGCCTCCCTTGACGCGCGGACGGTGGCCGAGATTGCCGGTCTCGTAGTCGGTGTCGTCGTTCGACGGCAGTTCCGTGGAGTCGAGCTTGAAACCGGTGTTGTAGGGATCGGCCTTGTACTTCACGTCGTCGAAGACGAAAAATTCGGCTTCCGGGCCGACAAAGATGGTGTCGCCGATGCCTTCGGCCTTCATGTAAGCCTCGGCCTTCTTGGCCGTGCCGCGCGGATCGCGGTTGTAGGATTCACCCGAAACCGGATCGAGGATGTCGCACAGGATGACCATGGTTGACTGGGCGAAGAACGGATCCATGTGAACCGTTTCCGGGTCGGGCATCAGCACCATGTCGGACTCGTTGATGGCCTTCCAGCCGGCAATCGACGAGCCGTCGAACATCACGCCATCGGCGAACATGTCTTCCTCGACCTCGATGACATCCATCGTCACGTGTTGCAGCTTGCCCTTCGGGTCTGTGAAGCGCAGGTCGACGAATTTCACGTCGTTGTCCTTGATCTGCTTCATGATGTCTTTGGCTGTCGTCATGTCGTGTATCCCTGTGTGATGACTTTTTTTGATGATGACGTTTTCAGGAGGATGGGGCGGTCGGTTCAGACCGCGTCCATGCCCGTTTCGCCGGTGCGGATCCGCACGACTTCCTCGATGTTGGAGACGAAGATCTTGCCGTCACCGATGCGGCCCGTCTGGGCCGCCTTGCGGATGGCCTCGATGGCGCCTTCGACCGCGTCGTCGCCAAGCACGACCTCGATCTTCACCTTGGGCAGGAAATCGACGACATATTCGGCGCCGCGGTAGAGTTCGGTATGGCCCTTCTGACGACCGAAGCCCTTTGCCTCGGTGACGGTTATGCCTTGCAGTCCGGCCTCCTGAAGCGCTTCCTTCACTTCGTCCAGCTTGAATGGCTTGATGATCGCTTCGATCTTTTTCATGTAAAAAGTGGCCTCCACTGCCAAAAAAACGGGTTGTGACCCCCCGCTTGCGCCTCCATCAAGCACGAACTGTGCCAATTCAGCGGATTCGAAGCGGTCTCATAAGATTTCAAAGCCGCGCCGCACCGGGATGCAAATTCGCGTCATTCGCTGCACCGGAAGCGGCATGGGCTGCCAGAGCCTACACAGCGCCAGCACCTGCGTCCGCACAAAAATCAGGCATATCGCCTATCCCGCAGGCAATTTTCTGCCCGCAATGCCTTCGTGCCGACGTTATGGCTGCAGATCTCGGCAACTCCCCCTTGTTTGCTTAGGATCGAAATTGGACAATGCTTGATAGCATGCGGATCGGCAATCCATGAGCAACGAACTTCTTTCCCCGGCCGAAATGAGCGAGGCTGATCGGCTGACGATCGCGGCCGGTCCGGCCGATGGAATCAGCCTGATGCGGCGCGCGGGCGAAGCGGTCGCGGCCGAGATTCTCAAGCGTTATCCCGCAGCGCCGCATGTCCATGTGCTGTGCGGTCCCGGCAACAATGGCGGCGATGGCTATGTCGTCGCACGCCTCCTGGCCGGCAGCGGCGTCGGCACAACGATCTGGTCATCCGGAGCGCCGAGGCCGGAAAGCGATGCGGCGCTCGCCGCCGCGGAATCCCTGGTCAAGTCCCGGCCGCTGTCTGATTTCGACGCCGAGTTCGGCTCGATCGTGATCGACGCGCTCTATGGGGCAGGGCTGTCCAAGCCGCTGTCCGGCGATGCCGCGAAAGCTGTCGATACAGTGACAGCCCTGCGCCTGCCTGTGGTCGCGATCGACCTGCCGTCGGGCGTCTCGGGAGCCAGCGGCGAAATATTGAGCAGGGCGTTTCGTGCCGAGGTCACCGTCACCTTCGCGCGGAAAAAGCCCGGCCACTTGCTGCTGCCGGGGCGCGGGCAATGCGGTGAGATCGTGCTCGCCGATATTGGCATCGGCGACGGCATCATCGCCC
>NZ_RZPH01000335.1:0-5569 GCF_004022825.1 Mesorhizobium sp. M7A.F.Ca.CA.004.04.2.1 | reverse complement strand
ATGTGGCCTGACGTGGCGTACCAGTCGCCGGAGGTCGAATCGACGCGCGTCAGTGCCTCCTCGTAGCCGAGCAGCAGCGCCTCATGGCTGGTGTAGAAATCCGTCTCGCGCAGCGCGTAGTTGGTTTCCGAAGTGATGCCGACGGCCTTCATGAAGTCCATCGTCTCGGTGATACGGTTGGCAAGAGACTCATATTTCTCGCCCTGCGGACTGTCGGAGACGAAGCCGAGCATCCAGCGGTGCACATTCTCCAGGCTGGCATAGCCGCCTTGCGCGAAGGCGCGCAAAAGGTTGAGCGTCGCCGCCGACTGGCGGTACGCCATTTCCTGGCGAGCGGGATCCGGAATGCGCGACTTCGGGTCGAATTCGATGCCGTTGATGATGTCGCCGCGATAGCTGGGCAGCGTCACCTCGCCCTTGGTCTCGTTGTCGGACGAACGCGGCTTGGCGAACTGGCCGGCAACGCGGCCAACCTTCACCACCGGCTGCGCGCCGGCGAAGGTGAGCACCACGGACATCTGCAGGAAGACGCGGAAGAAGTCGCGGATGTTGTCCGCGCCATGCTCGGCGAAGCTCTCGGCGCAATCGCCGCCCTGCAGGAGGAATGCGTCACCGGCGGCGACAGAAGCGAGCTGCTTCTTCAGCTTGCGCGCCTCACCGGCAAAAACCAGCGGCGGAAAGGTTGCGAGCTGGGCCTCCGTGTTCTTCAGCGCGGCAAGGTCCGGATAGGCAGGAACCTGCTTGATCGGCTTTGCTCTCCACGAATTCGGCGACCATTTCGTCATCGCTGCACCCAACGCTCTTTCCGGCAAGCACCCTCGCCTGCCATTTCCCGCCCCTATATGGGATGGCGGCTCCATACACGAAGCCGATTTCCTATTCTAGACCGGAATTCAAGCGCTGGCGAATGGCCTGGGCCGGCTACGCCGCCTTCTCCCCCAGCCGCGCCAACTGGGTCATGACGACCGCCGAGCCCGCCAATCGCTTCTCGGGGGTTGGCCAATCGCGCACGAAGACGACGCTGTGGTCCGGCCGGATCTTGGCCAGCGAGCCCTGCTCGCCGATGAACCGGACGAGCCCGACCGGGTTGGGGAATTCGCGCTTGCGGAAATGGATGACGACGCCCTTCGGCCCGGCGTCGAGCTTCTCGACATTGGCCTTGCGGCAGAGCGCCTTGATGAAGACGATCTTGAGCAGATGCTTGACCTCGTCCGGCAGCGGGCCGAAGCGGTCGATCAGCTCGGCGCCGAAAGCGTCGATTTCCTCGGTGTTTTCGAGATCGCCAAGCCTGCGGTAGAGCGCCAGCCGGAGCTGCAGGTCCGGAACATAGCTTTCCGGGATCATCACCGCCGTGCCGACGGCAATCTGCGGCGACCAGCCGCCATCCTGCACTTCGCCGGAATCCTTCACCTCGGCGACGGCCTCTTCCAGCATCTGCTGGTAGAGCTCGAAGCCGACCTCCTTGATGTGGCCGGACTGCTCTTCGCCAAGAAGATTGCCGGCGCCCCTGATATCGAGGTCGTGGCTGGCGAGCTGGAAGCCGGCGCCCAACGTATCCAGCGATTGCAGCACCTTCAGCCGGCGCTCGGCGGTGTCGGTCAGCTTGCGGTTGGCCGGCAGCGTGAACAGCGCATAGGCGCGCACCTTGGAACGCCCGACGCGGCCGCGCAGCTGATAAAGCTGCGACAGGCCGAACATGTCGGCGCGGTGGATGATCAGCGTGTTGGCGGTGGGGATGTCGAGACCGGATTCGACGATGGTCGTCGACAACAGCACGTCGTACTGGCCGTCATAGAAGGCATTCATGATATCGTCGAGTTCGCCCGGCGGCATCTGGCCATGTGCCACCGCCACCTTCAACTCCGGCACGGATTCCTTCAGGAAATCATGGATTTCCGAAAGATCGCTGATGCGCGGCACCACATAGAAGGAATGGCCGCCGCGATAACGCTCGCGCAGCAGCGTCTCGCGGATGACCAGGGGATCGAACGGCGAGATGAAGGTGCGCACCGCCATGCGGTCGACCGGTGGCGTGGCGATCAGCGACAGCTCGCGCACCCCGGTCAACGCCAGTTGCAGCGTGCGCGGGATCGGTGTCGCCGAGAGCGTCAGCACGTGCACGTCGGTTTTCAAATCCTTCAGCCGCTCCTTGTGCTTGACGCCAAAGTGCTGCTCCTCGTCGATGATCAGCAGGCCAAGGTTCTTGAACGAGATCGCGGAACCAAGCAGCGCGTGCGTACCGATGACAATGTCGACCTGGCCCTCGGCGATGCCTTTCTTGGTCTCGGCCAGTTCCTTGGCGCCGACCAGCCGCGACGCCTGGCCGACACGGATCGGCAGGCCGGAGAAACGCTGCGAAAAGGTCTTGAAATGCTGGCGCGACAACAATGTCGTCGGCACCACAACTGCCACCTGAAAGCCTTCCATCGCCGCGATGAAGGCGGCACGCAGCGCCACTTCGGTCTTGCCGAAGCCGACATCGCCGCAAATCAGCCGGTCCATCGGCTTGCCGGCAGCAAGATCGTCGCGCACCGAATCGATGGCCGTCTGCTGGTCGTCGGTCTCTTCATAGGGGAAGCGGGCCGCGAACTCGCCATAGAGGCCTTCTGCCGGCACCAGTGGCGGTGCGGAGCGCATCTGCCGTTCGGCGGCGATGCGGATCAGCTGCCCGGCCATGTCGAGCAGGCGCTTCTTCAGTCGCGCCTTGCGCGACTGCCAGGCGCCGCCGCCAAGCTTGTCCAGCGTCGCCTCGGCTGTGTCAGAACCGTAGCGCGACAGAAGCTCGATGTTTTCCACCGGCAGGAACAGCCGGTCGTCACCCGCATAGTGGATTTCAAGGCAGTCATGCGGTGCGCCGACCGCTTCGATGGTACGCAGGCCGATGAAACGGCCAATGCCATGATCGGCATGGACGACAATGTCGCCGGCCGACAGCGCCGAGGCCTCGGCAATGAAGTCCGAGGGACGCTTCTTGCGTTTCGAACGCCGGATCAGCCGGTCGCCCAAAATGTCCTGTTCGGCGACGACGACCAGTTTTTCGGTCTCGAAGCCGGATTCGAGCGGCAGTACGGCCAGGGCCGCCTGCCCCGGTTCGAGCTTTTCGGCTTCCGCCAGCGTCGCCACCTGCTTGAGATTGCCGAGATGGTGTTCGGCAAGGATCTGGCCAAGCCGGTCGAGCGAGCCTTCGGTCCAGCCGGCAATGACAATGCGGCGGCGCGCCGCGCGCTCATCGGCGATGTGTTTGACGACGACATCGAACACATTGGCGTTCGGATCGGCGCGCTCCTCGACGAAGCTGCGGCCGTGGCGCGAGCCGGCGTGATAGACCTTCTTGGCGCCAACTTCGGGCGCGTCGAATGGCGTGAAGTCGATCGCTTCACGCGGCCCGAGCGAGGCAATCAGGTTTTCCGGGGAGAGATAGAGCAGGTCCGGTGCGACCGGCTTGTAGGGCACGGCGTCCTTCAAGGCACCGTCCGCCTGCTTCTTGCGCGCCTCGTAATGGTCGAGGATCAGCGTGTGGCGTTCGGCCAACGCCTCATGCGCCAGATGGTCGAAGATGACAGGCGTGTCAGGCAGATAGTCGAACACCGTCTCCAGCCGCTCATAGAAAAACGGCAGCCAGTGTTCCATTCCGGCAAACCGCCTGCCTTCGCTGACTGCTGCATAGAGCCCGTCATCGCGCTGTGGAGCGCCAAAGGCTTCGATATAGGAGCGGCGGAAACGGCTGATGGTTTCGGGCGTCAGCGCCACTTCGCTCATCGCCTGCAGCGCCATCGACTTGCGCTGGCCGGTGGTGCGCTGCGTGGCGGCGTCGAAGACGCGGATCGATTCAAGCGTGTCGCCGAAGAAGTCGAGCCTGAGCGCTTCGGTCCAGCCAGGCGCGAACAGGTCGAGAATGCCGCCGCGCACCGCGAACTCGCCGATGCCACGCACGGTCGGCACGCGCTCAAAACCGGACGTTTCCAGCCGCGACACCAGTACGTTCATGTCGATCTGGTTGCCGGGCCTGGCGTGGAACGTCTGTGCCTCGACGAGATCCGCCGGCGGAATGCGCTGCAGCAGCGCATTGGCGGTGGTGAGGATGACGGCGCGGTGCGGCTTCTTCGCCAGAGCGATCATGGCGGTCAGCGCATCGAGGCGCTTGGCGGCAGCATCCGAACCGGGCGAGACGCGGTCGTAGGGCAGACAATCCCACGCCGGCAGTTGCAGCACCGGCAGGCCGGGGGCAGCGAAAGACAGCGCCTCAACGATCGCCGGCAGGCGCTGACCGTCGCGCGCGACGAACAGAACCGGCTTGTCGGGCGCGATCTCGAGTGCCGCCTGCACCAGCGCAAAGGCTTCATAGCCATCAGCGACGCCGTCGACGATGAACTGGCCGGCGCGGTCTTTCGGCAAACCGATGGTGGGAATGAGGCTCATGAAATCACGGTCTTGTTTTATCGCAATTCACTAGGGGAAGCGCTTTGCACTTTTCCTGGAATTGCTTGTGTTCAGAATGTCAGAGAATGGCGGAAAGCCAGGATCTTTTGCAGGACGGCACAATCGATATCGGCCGGCACCGGGCGTTCGCCGGTGACCATGGGCAGGAATTCGGTATCGGGAATGTCGAGGAGCCTCTCATATTGGTCGATTTCCTCGGCCGTCAAGGCGCCGATCTCAGCGTCGGCGAAAGTGCCGAGGATCAGGTCCATCTCGCGCATGCCGCGATGCCAGGAGCGAAACAGAAGCTTGCGGCGGCGGACGTCGAGCCCCTCGCTTGATCTCGTCGTTCCGGTCATCGTGCCGCATCCTTGCTTGCTGCGGCGCATATAGCGTGGATAGAAGGGGCTGTCGGCCTTGCGCTGCCGCCATCGCAACATAAGCTGACATCATGCGCCCGACCATCCTCGATCCCTTGTTTGTACCGATCACGTCGCTTGCAGGCGTCGGACCGAAAGTCGGCGCGCTGATCGAGAAGGTTGTCCCGGCCGATCTGGGTGACCGCCCCGCCCGCGCGGGCGACCTTCTGTTCGTGCTGCCGCACACCGTCATCGACCGGCGCAGCCGCCCGGGCATCGCAGGATCCGCGGAAGGCCAAATCGTGACGCTGGAGGTGCGCATCGACCGCCACCAGCCGCCGCCGCGCGGCAACAGGTCGGTGCCTTACCGCGTCTTCGCCCATGACGACACCGGCGAGATCGCGCTGACCTTCTTCCATGCTCACGCTTCCTATCTCGAAAAGGCGATGCCCGAGGGCGAGCATGTCGTGGTCTCGGGCCGCATGGAATGGTTCAATGGCCGCCCGAGCATGGTCCACCCCGACCATATTGCGCTGGCCAGCGAGGCGGAAAACCTGCCGCTGGTCGAACCGGTCTATCCCCTGACAGCCGGGCTCTCGGGCAAGGTGCTGCGCCGGGCGATCGGCCAGGCGCTGGCGCGTGTGCCTGAATTTCCCGAATGGCAGGACGGCGCCTTCATGCGCCGGCACACCTTTGCGGCCTTTGCCGATGCGCTCGCCCGCATCCACAATCCGGCCGACCCGATCGATGTCTCCATCGATGGCGCTGCCTGGCGGCGCCTGGCCTATGAC